>JAJZYI010000125.1 GCA_021798135.1 Actinomycetes bacterium
GGGCGCGCCGGCCCGGTCGGCTCTGTCCTCGGGGCCTGGACCGGCCGCCCGCCGGTCGGCTCCGCCGCCGGGGCTCGGACCGGCCACCCGCCGGTCGGCTCCGCCGCCGGGGCTCGGACCGGCCACCCTCCGGTCGGCTCCGCCGCCGGGCTCGGTGCGCAGGCCGTCGGGTCCGTCGCCCGCACCGTGGCCGTGGTGGGCCGTCTGTGACGTCACGGGTCACGGTACGCAGCGAGGGACCCCGGTGACCAGGGCCGTTGGTCCTCCCGCCGCCCGCACCGACCCCCGGCGGGCACGGTGCCGTGCGAGGGCGTGCTAGAGGTTGGGGATGGCAGCCGACGACAGCGGTGGGACCACCATCGCCTACTTCTCGATGGAGGTCGCGCTCGACGACGCCATCCCCACGTACAGCGGAGGTCTCGGTGTCCTCGCCGGTGACCACCTCCGGGCCGCTGCCGATGCCGGCCTGCCGATGGTCGGGGTGACCCTCGTCTACCACCACGGGTACTTCGAGCAGCAGGTCGATGACCAGGGCCGCCAGCACGAGCGTCCCGTGCGCTGGGACCCCGCCGCCGTGCTGCAGCGGCTGCCGCGGCAGGTGACCGTCTCGGTGGCCGGCCGGACCGTGCACGTCGCCGCCTGGCGGGCCACCGTCACCGGCGTGCACGGGCACGAGGTCCCCGTCGTCCTGCTCGACACCCGCCTGCCCGCCAACGCCGAGGAGGACCGGGCGCTCACCGACGCGCTCTACGGCGGGGACGAGACCGTCCGGCTCGGCCAGGAGATCGTGCTGGGCGTGGGTGGCGTGGCGATGCTCGGCGCGCTGGGCTACGAGGTGGCGACCTACCACATGAACGAGGGCCACTCGGCGGCGCTGGCGCTGTCGCTGCTCGACGAGGCGGCGGCCGGTGGCGGCACGGGTCCGGGCGGCGACGAGCGCGAGCGCCAGGCGTGGTGCGCGGTCCGCGAGCGGTGCGTCTTCACGACCCACACGCCGGTGGCCGCGGGGCACGATCGCTTCCCCCGGCCGCTGGTGGCGTCGATGCTCGGGCCCCGCTGGACCGGGGCGCTCGAGCGCCGCGGCCTGCTCGAGGGCGGCGAGCTGAACATGACGCGGCTGGCGCTGGCCGCGGCGGGGCGGTCGAACGCCGTCTCACGGCGCCACGGTGCGGTGACCCGGGCGATGTTCCCCGGGCACCGGATCGGCTCCATCACCAACGGCGTGCACGCCGCCACCTGGGTGGTGAGGCCGGTGGCGGCGCTCTTCGACCGGCACGTGCCCCAGTGGCGAGCCGACAACGCGGCGCTCCGGGCCGTCGGCACGGTCCCGCTCGACGAGATCACGGGCGCGCATGGCGAGGCGAAGGCGGCGATGGTGGCGGCGGTGGCGGAGCGCACCGGCGTGGCGCTCGATCCGGCCGCGCTCACGCTCGGGGTCGCCCGGCGCGCCACCGCGTACAAGCGCACCGCGCTGGTCCTGTCCCAGCCCGACCGGCTCCGGGAGGTCGTGGAGACCGTCGGGCCGCTGCAGTTCGTCTTCGCCGGCAAGGCGCACCCCCGTGACGAGGCCGGCAAGGAGCTCATCCGGACGGTCGTGGCGACGGCGCGGCAGCTGGAGGGCGACGTCACCGTCGTCTTCGTGCCCGGCTACTCGACGGCGCTCGCCAAGGTGCTGTGCGGCGGCGTCGACGTGTGGTGCAACACCCCGGTCCGGCCCCACGAGGCGTCGGGCACGAGCGGCATGAAGGCGGCGCTCAACGGGGTGCCGAGCCTCAGCGTCCTGGACGGCTGGTGGATCGAGGGGAACGTCGAGGGCGTCACCGGCTGGTCGATCGGTGCCGGCCCGGACGTCGCCGGGTCGGAGTCGGGCGACCCAGGCAGCGACCCAACGTACGCGCAGGACGCCGGCTCCTTCGCGGACCGGCTGCTCGGCACCGTCGCCCCGCTCTACTACCGGGACCCGCCGGGCTTCGCCGCCGTCATGCGCAGCGCCATCGCGCTCAACGGCAGCTACTTCACCACCGAGCGGATGGTGCGCGAGTACGCCACCCTGGCCTACGGGACGTGCCAGCCACCGCCGACCGAGGCCGGGCGTCCCCGTGCCGGGGAGTGGCCCGGCCCCGGCGCAGCAGCGGTGGCCGCAGGCGGCTGCGGCTGAGGCGGCGCGGCGGGCGAAGCGGCTGAGGTGGCGCGGTGGCCGCCGGCGGCTGCGGCCGAGGCGGCGCGACGTGCGAAGCGGCTGAGGCGGCGCTGTGGCCGCGGGCGGCCGAGGCGGCGGGGGCGCTCAGGCGGTCTCGGCCCGGCCGTAGTCGTCGTCGAGCCGGACGATGTCGTCCTCGCCGAAGTACTCGCCGTGCTGGACCTCGACGAAGACGAGGACGTCGCTCCCCGTGTTCTCGATCCGGTGCGACGTGCCGACGGGGACGTCGACGGCGGACCCGGGTGCGACCGGGACGTCGTGGCCGTCGAGGGTCACCGAGCCGCTGCCGCGCACGACGAACCAGTGCTCGGAGCGCCGCGCGTGGCGCTGGTAGCTGAGACGGCTGCCGGGGTTGACCACGATCTCCTTCACCTTGTGGTCGGGCGCGTCGACGAGGACGGTGTAGCTGCCCCAGGGCCGGACGTCGTGCTCGGTTGCCATGGCCTCAGTATGGCGGCCGGCCAGGAGCCCTGCAGGGCGCCGCACGAGCCCGGTTGGCGGCGGTGCTGGGTGACCGGGCTTCCGACAGCAGGGCGTCCGATGGTGGGAGATCGGACGACGGAGGCGCGTGGCGGGTGTGCGACGGAGGGGTGCTGGGGCGTGCTGGGGCCGGGAGCCCCTCCGACGCGGCCAGGGGCGATCGGGTACCCTGAACCGCACCCGAGCCCCGGCCGCACATCGGCAACGATCCCTCAAGGGGATGCCCCATGGATGCAGTCCCCGTCGCCAACAACCCCGTGTGGGAGTCGGCCGCGACGTTCTCGGGCCGCCTGCACAACGCCGTGCTGTCGGCCGGCGCGGAGATCGCCGCCGAGCTGCGGGACGTGCTGCCGCTGCGCGTCGCCAACCTCGTCGTCATCGACGACGGCGGTCCCGGTGGGCCCGGGGACGTCTTCACGGCGATCGCGCAGCGCTACTGCCGCTTCCCGGTGCTGAGGGTCGACTCGCTCGAGGTGCCGGCGTTCGTCGGGTCCGACACGGTGGCGATCGCGCTCGGCCAGGGCGCCGACAGCTCCACGATGGCCGACGCGGTGGCGGCGGCGGCGAGCCAGGGGGCGCAGCTGCTCTGCCTGGTGGACTCCTCCGACCTCGCGGTCGCCGGCGCGACCGCCGAAGCGAACGCCGTGGTCCGGGTGGTCGAGACGGTGGCGCCGTGGACGGCCCCCGCGCTGGCCGAGCTCCTCGCTCCCGGGCTGGTGCTGCTCGAGGTCATCGGCGCGCTGCCCGCGGCGCGCAACTGGGTGCTCGAGGCGACGCACGAGCTGACGGCCATCACGCCCCGCCTGATCGCCGAGGACGGCGTAGCGGCGGCCACGGCGCGCTCGATCGGCCGGACCTTCCCGCTGTTCATCGGGTCGGGCCTCCTGGGGGAGGCGGCGGCACGCTCGTGGAAGGCGTGCTTCAACATGACCTGCCGCGCCCCGGCCTTCGCCTCCACCCTCGGCGACGCGGCGACGACCGAGCTGCAGGGCTGGGGCCAGCACGGCGACGTCACCCGCCAGATGTTCACCGCCGTCGTGCTCCGCCAGGAGGACGAGCACCCGGCGGTCGGCGTCACCGTGACGAAGCTGCTGCAGGAGCTGCAGGAGGTGACCCACGCGCAGGTCGAGGTGGACGCCGAGGGCAGCCAGGTGTTCACCCAGTACCTGCAGCTGCTGCTGCTCGGCCAGCTCGTCGCCCTCTACCGCGCTGACCAGGAAGGCCTGGTGCCGGGCCCGACGACCGCGTACCCGCTCTGACCGGGGAGGTCGGCGGCACGCCCCGGCGTTGCCGACACGGGCCTGTGTTCCCGCCTCGACCTCCGCTCGGCGGAGGATCCCGTGCCCGCCGCAGCCGGCCGCCGCGCGGCGCGACCGGGGCGCGCCACGGAGCCCGCAGCCGAGCGCCGTCGGCGAAGGCGTCAGCCGCACGAGCCGCACGAGCCGCAGGAGGTCCCCACCGTGCGGGGCACGGGTTCGACGCCACGGCCCTCCTCGGGCGAGGCAGGTGCTGCGGGCGAGGAGGGGAACTGCCCGAAGTCCGCGGAGCGGGTTGCGGGGTCCCCTGCCGGCGCTCGATGCGTGCCAGGCCCCGCCCGGGCGCCACCCATCATCCCCAGGGCGACGTCGCCGCCGGTGATGTCCACCTCGGTGCCGCTGATCCGTGGGGATCCGTCACGGCGAACGGTCGCCATCGTGTGGTGGCGGTGGGCGGCGAACGGCGACCGCACCCGGTTCGCGAACGCCGGCTCCGCGGCCTCGAGCTCCGCCCAGGACGCCATCACCCGAGCATCGCAGGCCCCTGTGACGCCGGGCTGACTGCCGGTGGCACCCGGTTCCATCTGGTGCCACCCGTAGGTTTCCAATGCCATCTTGCTGCTGCCGGTACGATCCTCCGCCATGGCATTCGGGTGGACGGACGCGGGACGGCGGGCAGGGCGGACGCGCCGGTGGAGCGGCGCGACGGTGGCGACGCTAGGGCTGTGCCTGGTCACCGCGGCATGCTCCGGCGGTGCCACGCCGGAGCCGGGCCGGTCGAGCGGGGGCCGGCCGGGCGCCGAGGGCTCGGCCGCTGTGTCGTCGGCGTCGTCGCGGGGTTCGGGCACCGCGTCCTCGGCGTCGCCGGCGTCGTCGCCGGGCCCGGGCGGGGGGTTCACCCTCGCCCGGCTGGCGGGGCTGCAGAACTACACCTTCACCTACTCCGCCACCGGCGGGATCCATCTCACCGGGCAGGTGCACGATCCGACGGACTGGGAGATCTCGACCGCCGTCGGTGCCGCTCCGAGCGTGACGACGTACGACGTCGGCGGGCAGGGCTACAGCACCGTCGCCGGGGCCGCGTCGGTCCAACGCGTGCCCCTCTCCAACCCGGAGGGCTACACGACGTTGAACGGCGAGCGGGCCTGGGCCGAGGCCTTCATCGGCTTCACGCACGTCAGCGGCATGCGCGTCACCGCTGCCGGGTCGTGCGACGTCGCCGGGCAGCCCGGCACCGCCTACGACTTCGCCACGCCCTCGGCGGACGCGGGGACCTTCTCCATCGCCGACCAGGCATGCGTGGCCCGATCCAGCGGCGCGCTGCTGTCCTTCGCCGAAGGGGTGACCGGCGGCTCGGCGGCGAGCGCCGCCGGGCTGAGCGGACGTTCGGAGGTCTTCACCGTCACCTCCGTCGGGGGCGTCGGCCGGATCGCAGTCCCGAGCGGGGCGCGCGCCTCGTAGGGCCGAGCCGCCGATCACCCGCGTGGGGCGCGGACGGCCCGTAGCGTTGGACGCGTGCTGAGCGAGGACGACGTCGGCCGCCTGGCGGCGGCATGCCTTCACCTGCCCGAGCCGGAGGGCAACTACCTCGAGGACGACTTCCTCGTGAACCTGGTCGCCACGGTGGTCGACTTCCAGACGCACACCACGGCGGTGGTGCGCGCCATCGAGCACTTCCGCGAGGAGGTGCTGCCCGAGCTGCACGACGTCGGCGACCTGGTCGAGCTGATGAACCGGTACCCGGCCGATCGGGACGGCAACACCGACCTGGCCCAACGCCTGTGGGGGTACAGGATGTGGACCCGGGCCCAGCTGCTGCGCGACCTCGTCGCCCACTTCGTGTCGATCGGGGTCACCGACCAGCACGAGTTGCGGGCGTGGGCGGCGACGTCGACCTTCGCCGACTTCCAGGGGAAGGTCCCCGGTCTCGGCCGCGCCGTCTACCAGTGGCTGGTGATGCGGGTCGGGGTCGACACGGTCAAGCCCGATGTCCACGTGCTTCGGTTCGTCGGGTCCGTGCTGGGCCGGCCGGTGGGTGACACCGAGGCGGTCGAGGCGGTGTCGGCAGCGGCCCGGCGTCTCGGCAGGCCGGTGCTGCAGCTCGACTGGGCGATCTGGGAGGCGGGCCGTCTCGCGTCGCAGCCCGTGCGGCGTCCACCGCCGGCGGGTTCGAGGCTTCCCCGCCGGGCACGCGCGGCCGAGGACGCTCCCGGTGCCAGGTCCGGCACACCAGGGCCGACCACCTCGGCCGGTCCGGACGGCCCGGTGGCGTCGTTCGTGGACGACGAGCCCGGCTACCTGGCCTGGCTGGCTGCACACCCCTACGGCTTCGTGCTCAACTCCGAGCGCCGCCCACGGTCGACCTACCTGGTGCTGCACCGCGCCGGTTGCGGGACGATCAGCGGCGCGCCGGCACGGGGCAAGACCTTCACCAGCCCGTTCCGCAAGACGTGCGCGCCGGCTGCCGCAAGTCTCACCGCCTGGGCGCTGGCGGCCGCGGGCCCCCCGTCACCGTGCGGCCTGTGCAAGCCGTAGGCAACCGACGCGGCGTCAGGACGACCGGTCGCCGAGATCGCCCTGCCCTGCCCTGCCTGGCGCACGGGGCCCGGGGGTTCACGTGCGTCGCCGATGCCGTCGCCGGTGGCCCGGCTGGTCCTCTCCCGGCGGGCGCCCTTCTCCCGGACGGCCTGCAGGCGGTCGCAGTGCTCGCTGCGGTGCGCGTCGAAGCAGGCGCTGAGGTGAAGCAACTGCTGCCGTGGCAGCTCTTGCTGGACGAGGAAGAGGACTGCGATCAGCCAGCCCAGCCGCCCGTTGCCGTCGAGGAACGGGTGGATCGTCTCGAGCTGGCAGCGCACCGGGCCGCTGCGGACGAACACGGGCAACGGCGCTTCGTCGTGCAGGAACCGCTCCCGGTCATCGAGCGGTGGACCATCTCGTCCGGCAGCGGCGGCACGAAGTCGGCGTTCTCCGGCGTGTCCGTGCCGGACACGCCCCGGATCCGGCAGTGTCGGACGGGCACCGCCGGGCGCCGGGGGTCGCCCCGGAGAAGACCCGGACCAGGGAGAACACCCTGGATCCGGTGGTCGGGCTGCCGGGATTTGAACCCGGGACCTCCACGTCCCGAACGTGGCAGGCGCACATCGAGAACTCCCTGGTAGCAGCCCAGTTTGCTCAGCGACCCGTGGCGGCGTGCCAGATTCGTGCCAGAAGCAGGCGGACTGACAGGCGGACGGGTTCGCCCGAGTCGGCCTCTCCGGACACCGTCGGAAGGCATGAGTTGGAGTGAGCACATTCCACGCCGCCGTGGCACACTGTGCACCTCAGGTTTGATCCATGTCCTCGCCGTACATGCCACCGGGCGGGCCGCCATTCCCACCGCCCCCACAACCGCCGCCCTGGGCTGCACCGCGGCGTCGGCGACCCTGGTGGCAGTGGGCAGTGGCAGCTGTTGCTGTCTTGACCGTCCTCGGTGGTGGGCTGCTCCTTGGACGTTCAGCGTTGAAGCCGGCGTCTAGCAGATTCGCGGGCACGCGAGGTTCGACCAGCTCGCCGCCGGCTACCGGTACTGGCTACCTGGCGTCCGACTCGGGGGATGTGCTCTTCATCCAGTGGAACGACGACAACGGCCACATCGATGGAACCGTCCAGGTGGTGACAGCAAGCGGCAATCCGCCGGATGCGTCGACCACCAGCAACACGGTCTCGGTAACCGGATCCATCCAAGGATCCTCGATCAGCCTCAGCTTCGACGGCTCGCCGCTCCAGTTCGGCACTGTGGCTGGCGGTTCATTCAGCGTCAACTTTCCCGAGAGCGACGGCACCCTTGCGGCGGTGACCTTCAGGCAGGCTTCTGCGAACCAGTACAACCAAGCAGTTGGTTCCTTGAAGGCGAACGTCGCACACGAAGACCAGCTGGCGGCCAACGCCCAAGCCCTCGCCGCCGCAGAGAACAAGATCGACCAGATGGCATCGGCGGTGACCGAAGATATCGGCCAACTCGGCAACGACGTGGGGCAACTCCCCCAGGCTGTTCAGGGTGTCCAGCAGAGTCTCCAGAGTGAAGGTAAGGAGTTGTCAACGACCCAGGCAGCAGCTCAGAAGGTCGAGGCGGAAGCGCAACAATATCCCTCGGGCAATTACGGACAGGTCTGTGACGACGCCGGGGGTGCTGCGGATGATGCTGTGGGAGTTGCCGATGCGGCTGGCGGTGTGGAGGATGCGGGCACCGGCGTCACCGACGTCATCGCGACAGTTCGCAACGACGAAGCGGGCCTCCAACATGACTGGTCGTCGCTCCAGTCCCTCGAGGGTGGTCTTCCCGGGTACACGCCTCCCAATGCCCCTAACCAGGCCGATGTAACCAACGGCCTCAACGCCGCCAACGGTGCCGTCAGTTCTGCGGTTGGCAATACCAATGGCGATATCAGCCAGGCCAACACTGAGGTGGGAGCTGCATATCAAGCAGCCGATGCTGCGTATCAGGCCGGCGGATGCGGTGCACCTCCGGCGGCACCGCAGGCAGAACCGCCCATTGGCCAGTAAGGCTCCGCCGTGCAGTGACGGGCAGGACCAGCGCCCACTTCGGGGGACGCCCTGGGGGCGACAACGCCCCGTCCAGGACTGAACGTCCCTACTGGTTCCAGCCAACCGACTCGACGGAGCCAGCGACGGCGACAAGGGCCTGATCAGGAAGCGGCTGGGAACGCTCCGTGCTCGAAGTACCGGGCGTGCGTCGTCCTCAGCGACTCGACGCTCTCGCCACCGATGACGACGACCTCGATGTCGTCCCCCAACCCGGAACGCTCGATGTCGAACCGGGCGCGCAGCGCTTCCCCTTGGTCGTCGAACGCCTGGGGCGCACTCGTCAGGCGGGCGCCCCGGCGGTCGTAGACGAGCAGGAAGTACTGCATCCCCACATCCTATGGCGAGTGTCCGCCACATCCCAGCGTCACCACCGCTCAGTCCGGTTCGGACAGGTCCAGGTCCCGGCGGATGCGGCGCACCAGGTCGTCGTTGAGCGCTCGCCTTGGTGGGCCGACCCCGCTGTCCCGGAGCGCTTCTTCTTCGGCGAACACCTGGGAGAGCGCCATCATCTGCCCAACCAGCTCCTGCACACGAGCCTCCGTGATCGCAGCCAACTCAGGGTCCGGGGTCTGCCCGTACCGCACCCACCGACCGACACGGTCGGCGAGGTTCTCCACTAGCCCCAATACCGTTCAGTTAGACTTTGAGGATCGTGGCAACAGGCGGTCCGGTCGGCTGGGGCCAG
>JAJZYI010000126.1 GCA_021798135.1 Actinomycetes bacterium
GCCACGGCCAGCAGGCAGGCGGCGCCGCTCGCCGGGTCCGTGCCGTTGCACGGGGGCACGCTGGGGGTGCACGCCGTGGCGGTGGACGACGCACCCATCAGGCAGGCGGCCGTGGCGCCGCCGCCGCCGCCGGAGCCCGCGCCGCCGGGGACGAACCCGGCGCCGGCCGTGCCGGTGCCGCCCGCCGATCCCGGTGCCGTCATGACCACGTCGCCGGTGGGGACCGTGACGGTGAACTGCAACTGGGTGCCGGCGCCCCCCTGGCCGCCGCCGACGACCTGCCAGAAGAGGAAGTAGACGCCGCCGCCGGTGCCGCCGCTCGCGCCGTCGAGGGTGATGGTGTCCACCGTCGGCGTGGTGGTGTTCGCTGGCGTCGCCGACTGCAGGCCGGCAGAGGCGACGGTCGTGCTGGTGCTCCCGGTGGTGTCGAGCACCTGGAACGACGCCTTCACGCTGGCGCACGCGAAGTTGCCCGAGCGCCCGGCCCGGCCCTCGGCGGTGACGAACACGGTGTGCGGGGTCGCTCCCAGGTCCGTGGTGTCGACGAAGTACTGGAAGCCCGTGACGGTGCCCGCCGACGTGCCGGAGGTGTCGACCCAGTCCGGGTCGCTCGTCGTGCTCGACCTGCAGCCGTCGAGGACCGCCGCGGCGGCCTGCGCGGTGCTGCCGGTCACCAGCGCGGGGTTGGCGGCGTCGCCCGTGCAGCCGCTGCTCGCGCTGCACCCGTAGGACCCGTAGGCGTCGTCGGCGGCCAGGTGCGCCTGGTAGTTGGCCAGCCCGGCCTGCGCCGCCTGCTGCGCCTCCTGCTCGAGCGTCGCGGTGGTCGCGGTGATGGCGCTGCCGGTGGCCGACAGCTGCACGGCGACGGGCACGGCCACCATGACGGCGACCACGCTCAGGACGACCGCCAGGGCCTGGCCGCCCTCGCCGCGGGGCGCGCCGGCCCACCGCCGCCACGGCGGCCCGGCCGCCACGGCCCGCCGGCTCCCGGAGGCGCGGCCTCCTGCCGGGTGCGTGGGCTCGGTCGCCATCAGCCGACCTCCGATCCGTTGACCGTCGCCAGGTTGGGCAGGTCGATGGTCCGGGTGACGGTCACCTTCGGCAGGGTGGCCGACGAGCTGACCGACCGGCCGGCGGTGTTGCCCATCACGGTCATCCGCAGCTCGACGACCCGGATCGGGGTGGTGGTGAGGCAGACCGCGTCGTCGGTCGAGGTCACCCCGCTCCCCAGCGTCGCCGACGGCTGGCACACCGGCGTCCCGCCGGACACCGTGTCCACCGTCGGCGAGCACGTGCTGCCCGACCCGCCGCCGCACAGGAGGTCGAGGTTGGTCCCGGCCACGTTGGCGGTGGTCGCCGCCGAGGCGCCCCCCAGGTACGTGAACAGGGGCGGGGTGTAGGACGCCTCGTCGGCGGCGGAGATACCCGAGCAGGCGGCGGGCAGGGTGGTGCCGCCCACCGAGGTCAGGTAGCTCCAGCACGAGCCGTTGGTCCCGGTCGAGGGGCAGGGGTCGCCGGCCGGCTCCGTCGCCGGGTCGCACGGCAGGGCCTGCTGGCACCCCTGGTCGCACCAGATGTTGCGGATCTGGTCGACCAGCGTGCCGTTGGACGGCGTGGCGTAGTCGGACGTCGCGCTGTAGGGCTGGCTGGCGCCGTCGCCATAGCGGACGACGTCGAGGGTGCAGTCGCCGATGCTGCCCGGGCCGGTGCTGGTGCACGAGCTGTAGGGCATGTACGCCTCGTAGACCTGCGGCATCGTCTGCCCCGGCGGGTAGGCGCAGAGCTCCACGGCGTAGTCGTGGGCGTAGATGATCGACAGCGTGTCGGGGTCGACCAGCTTGGTCCCCGACGGGTACGGCGGCGACGGAGCGCCCGTGGTCCCGGCGGGGTCGCTGGCGATGAGCGGGCTCTGCGGGGACGGGCCGGGGTTGGCGTCGTTCCAGCAGTAGCCGGAGACGGCAGGGAAGGCGCTGCCGTCGAGGGCGTGGCCCTGCGCCTCGTAGGCCTGCAGGGGCGTCACCGCCCCCATGAGGTACTGGGCGACGCCGTCGAGGGAGACCTGGCCCGTCTCGGTGGCCCGGCCCTGTGCCAGGGCGGTGGCCGACTGGTGGTCCACCGCCTGCACGATCGTGGCGGTGGCGGCCAGGGCGATGACGAGCACCAGCATGGCCACCATGAGCTCGATCAGGGTGAAGCCGGCCTCGGCGGTGGCCGTGCCGGCGCCCCGCCGCCGCTCGGCGCAGCGCCGGCCCAGGCAGCGCCAGCCGTGCCATGCCGGCTGCAGGCCGCGCCGGCGCCGCCCGCCGCTCACGTGAGGCCCGCCGGGCAGTTGGCCACGTCGGCCGCGGGCAGGCCGGTGGCGGGGAGGCCGGGGGACGACGACGACGAGGCGATGGGCCATCCACCGGGCGGCTGGACCGTCCCGATGTCGACGTAGTGGGTGCCGACCGACGTGCCGCCGGCCAGGGTGGTGTGGTCCCACAGGACGTCGACGGCGACCACGAAGGCCAGGGCCTGCGGCGTGGCGGTTGCCGTCGCGTTGGCGTAGCTGCCGGCCGAGCCGGCCCCCGCCGACCGGCCCACGACCGTGCACCAGTCGCCGTCGACGTAGACCGAGAACTGCTCGTTGTCGACGGTCTCGCTCAGCGACGCCGACGCGCGGTTCCAGGTGACGGTCCCGTCGGCGACGCCCGGCACGGCGATCGGCGGCGTGGCCGCCGACAGGCCGGCGAACGGCACGGTCGTGAACGCACCGGTCTGGTCGGCGGCGAGCAGCTGGATCGACGCCAGCTCCTTGGAGGCGATGCCCTGGGCCTGGGTGCGGAACTTGCTGGTGGCGATCACGTTGCCGCTGGTGATCAGCAGGCTCCCGACGGGCAGCAGGATCACCAGCAGGACGACCAGCGCGACGAGCACCTCGACGAGCGAGAACCCCGCCTCGTCGGCGGGGTTCGCTCCGGCCCGGGGGTTCCCGTCCCCTCCCACGCCAAGAGCATGCAGAATGTGGTCGTTCGACCACAAGCAGAGAACTACGTGGGTGGCATAGGTGAAACCACCTGCCCGGCCGGTGCGGGGCCGGACCCCGCGCAGGCCCGAAGGCCTCGAGGCTTGCCGGCCCGAGGGCCGCGAGACTTGCAGGCCCGAGGGCCGCGAGGCTTGCCGGCCCCCAAGGCGCGGACCGGCCGGGCCGCGCCCGAAAGAGATCGCCCCTGCGCGCCGAGCGACCGCGGGCGCCTAGCCGGGCACCGCCGACCCCGGGCGGCGGTCGGGGACCGTCGCCTCCACGGTCGTGCCGGCCCCCGGTGCGGTGTGCACCACCAGCGACCCGCCGGCCAGGTGCAGGCGCTCGCCCATCCCCGACAGGCCGAGCGCTCCGGGACGCCGGGGTGCGCCGGGCTGGACCCCGGCGAAGCCCGTGCCGTCGTCGGTGACCAGCAGGCGCACCAGGCCGTCCTCGAAGGCGATGCCGACGGCGATCCGGCCCGGCCGGGCGTGGCGCTCGGCGTTGCCGACGGCCTCCTGGGCCACCCGGAACACCGTGAGCTCCAGCGGGGCCGGGAGCCGGCGCTCCGACCCGGTCACGCCGAGGGTGGTCTCGATCCCGCTGCGGGCGGCCACGTCGTCGAGCAGCCGCCGCAGCGAGGCCACCAGGCCGAGGTCGTCGAGCGCCGACGGGCGCAGGCCGCGGGTGATCCGGCGCAGCTCGTCCACCAGGTCCATGCCGAGGCCACGCAGGCCCGCCAGGGCACCCGACACGTGGTTGCCCGGGGCCTGGCTGCCCGGCACGCAGCAGCCCGGAGCCTGGCCGGAGCGAGCCGGGTCCTCCGACCCCCCGCCGGGAGCCTCGGCACCGGTCACCAGCGCTCCCGGCACCTCGTCACCGCCGACCTGCGCGCCCGGCACCTCGCCACCGGTCACCTGCCCGCCGACGACGTCGAGCTGGCGCACCAGGTGGACCAGCGTCTGGAGCGGCCCGTCGTGCAGCTCCTGGGCCAGGTGGCGCCGTTCCTCCTCCTGCGCCTCCACGACGGCCCGGGCGAACGCCTCCGCGGTCTCGCGGCGGCTCGACTCGGCGGTGACGTCGGTCAGGACGACCTGGACGAGCCCGTCGCCGGACCCGTCGCCCGCGGCGGTCCCGAGCCCGCCCTCGGCAGGCAGGCCGCTCACCGCCAGCCGGTAGCGGCGCAGGGCAGGCCCGTCGCCGAGGCTCACCAGGCCCTCGTCACCGGGCTCGGCCTGCAGGCAGCGCTCGGCGACCGCCGGACCGACGACGTCGGCCAGCACCGTCGGCGCCCGGACGGTGAGCGCCAGCGCTGCTGCGTTCGCCTCGACGACACCGCCGGTCCGGTCCACGAGCACGGTCGGGGACTCGCTGGCGTCGAACAGCGCCCGGTACCGGGCCTCGGCGGCCAGGTGGGCCCGCCGGGCCCGCTCGGCGCGGGCGACGGCCGCCCGCTCGGCCGCCACCCGCCGCCCGACGACCACGGCGACCAGGCACAGCGCCGCCACCTGGGTGCTCTCCGCCCACACCGCCACCGGGTCGGCGCCCCCCAGGAACTCCAGGTCGCGCGGGACGCTCAGCAGCGCGATCCACGCCGTCGTGACGGCCGCGCCGGTCGGGCCCATCGTCACCGCCGCATACAGCACCGGCCACAGGAACAGCCCGAGCGTGGAGAAGTCGGGGATGCCGGGCACCGGTGCGGCCGCCCGGGTGATGTGCACCTCCACGACCAGGCGCAGGGCGTAGGCGACCAGCACGACGAGCTGCACGACCCACAGGCGGCGGTCGCGCCACGGCGAGTCGGCGACGAGCGGGTCGGCCGCGAGGTCGCCGTCGTCGCCGACGGTCCGCGACGGCGGGCTCGGCGCCCGGCCCGCGGGGCCCGCTCGCAGGCCCGGTCCGGCGCGCCGGCTCACGGCGACCCGATGCCGCCGGCCAGGACCCTGCGGACCAGCTCGGTCCTGCTCGCCACGCCCAGCTTGGCGAAGGCGTGGTTGAGGTGGCCCTCCACCGTGCGGGTGCTGATCCCGAGCCGGCTGGCCACCGCCTTGTTGGACAGGCCCTCGGCGACGAGCAGCACGACCTGCCGCTCGCGCCACGTCAGCCCGTCGCCGGCCACCTCGGGGCCGGCGGCGAGCCGGCGGCTGATCGCCGGGTCGAGCACCGTGGTGCCCGCCGCCGCGCTGCGGACCGCCTGTACCAGCTCGCCCGCCGGCGTGGTCTTCAGGAGGTACCCGGCGACGCCACAGCCCAGGGCGGCACGCACGTACTCGTCGTCGTCGTAGGCGGACAGGACCACCACGGCGACGCTCGGGCACCGCTCGGCGAGCCTGCGGGCCACCTCCACGCCGTTCATCACCGGCATGCGGATGTCGAGCAGCGCGACGTCGGGTTCCAGCTCCAGGCAGCGGGCCAGCGCCTCGTCGCCGGCGGCGGCCTCCCCGACGACGGTGATGTCGCCCGCCTCCTCCAGGATCTGCCGGGTGCCGGCCCGCAGGAGCGCGTGGTCGTCCGCCACCACCACCTGCAGCCCCGTCCCGGCGCGCGGGCCGGTGGCCGTTCCCGGACGAGCCGCGCCACTGCCGCCACCGCCTGCCGGGGCGCCGGCGTCACCCGGACTGCCGGTTGGTGCGGGCACGGGCCTATGGTACTGGGGCACGTGGCCGGCTCCCGGGACCGGAGCCGGCCGGCGGTGGGGGGCCACCGACGTCCGGCGACGCATCACGCGCCGGCTCGTCCGGCGGTGCGGGACGCAGACCGACAACGGTGACAGGGGGCGACACCACCTCGATGGCCTGGGCACAGCGACCGGACCGGACCGCCGGCGCAGCGGGAGCCGGCGGCCGCGGCCGCGACCCGGGCGACGGCCCGGGGCGGGGCGACCTGCCGTCGGCCCGCTTCGGGCACGTGCCCGCCCTCGACGGGATCCGGGCGGCCGCGCTCCTGGCCGTGATGGCGTACCACGGTGGCTACGCCGGCGCCGTCCCCGGCGGGCTGTTCTCGCTCGACGCGTTCTTCTGCCTGTCCGGCTTCCTCATCACGTCGCTCCTGGTCGCCGAGTGGCGCCGGACGGGCACGGTCAGCCTGCGGGCGTTCTGGGCCCGGCGGGCCCGGCGCCTGCTGGCGGCGCTGCTCCTGCTGCTGGTCGGCATCGCCGTGTGGGCGCACTTCTTCGCCGGGGCGTCCCTGGCGCCGCGGCTCCGCCTGGACGAGCTCTCCACGCTGTTCTACGTGGCCAACTGGCACTTCATCGCCGTCGGGCAGAACTACTTCGTCCAGACGGGGCCGGCGTCGCCCCTGCTGCACACCTGGTCGCTGGCCGTCGAGGAGCAGTTCTACATGGTCTGGCCGGTGATCGCGCTGCTCGTGCTCAGGCGGTCGCGCACCCTGTGGCCGCTGCTCGGCGTCGCCCTGGCCGGGGCGGCGGCCTCGGCGACGGAGATGGCCCTGCTCTACCACCCGGCCAACCCGACCCGGGTGTACTTCGGGTCCGACACCCACGCGCAGAGCCTGCTCATCGGGGCGGCTGCCGCCGTGGCGGTGGCCATCTGGCAGGACCGCCGGGCCCGCGCCGGCGCCGGGCCGCTCCGGACGGTGCCGAGGACCGCGCTGGCCCTGGTGGCCGCCGCCGGCGCGGCCGTGACCGCCGTCCTGTGGACCACGGTGGGCTTCTCCGACCCCTTCTCGTTCGTGGGCGGCGTGGCCGTGGCGTCGCTGGCCGTCGCCGCCGTCATCGCCGCATGCGTGGTCGTGCCGGGCAACCCGGTGGGCCTGGTGCTGTCGTGGCGCCCGCTGCGCTTCCTCGGCCGCATCTCGTACGGGATGTACCTGTGGCACTTCCCGTTCGACCTGTGGCTCATCCACGCCAACACGGGGCTCACCGGCGCCCCGCTGCTGGCGGTGCGCACGGCGGCCACGCTCGCCGTCAGCCTGGCCTCGTACGCCCTGGTGGAGGTGCCGGTGCGGCGGGGGACCTTCTTCACGTCGGTGCGGGCATGGGCCCTGGGGCCCCCGGCGCTCGCGGCCACCGTCGCCGTCGTGGTCGTGGGCACCTCGGTCCCCGCCGTCGCCGCCATCGCCCACCCCGCCGGCATCGCCCCGTGGCCCCCGACGCCGACCGGCCCGCCCGTGCGCGCCCTGGTGGTCGGCGACTCCGTCGCCCTCACCTTCGGCATCGACATGTCGGAGCACCAGCGCCAGGCCGACGTGGTGGTGAAGGACGACGGGCTCCTCGGGTGCGGCATCGCGCTGGGCAACCGCGTGCGCCTGCACGGGCAGGTCTACCCGGTGGCCGGCCCCGGCCCGTCGGGCACGGGTGCCGCCGGCACGTGCCGGACCGACCCGGGGAGCCACGGCGAGCTGTGGCCTGCCTACTGGGAGCAGCAGATCGCCAGCTTCCACCCCGACGTCGTGGTGCTGGTGGCCGGGCGCTGGGAGACCGTCGACCGGACCGGGCCCGGCGGGCAGTGGACCAACATCCTCCACCCCGCCTACGCGGCGTACATCAAGAGCGCCCTGCAGCTCGCCGTCGCCGTGACCACGTCCCACGGAGCCCACCTGGTGATCGAGACGTCACCGTGCTTCGACTCGGGGGAGCAGCCCGACGGCGCGCCGTGGCCCGAGGACAACCCGGCCCGCGTCGCCGCCTACAACCGGCTCGTCGAGCAGGTCGCGGCCGAGCACCCTGCGACGGTCACCGTCCAGCACCTCCACGCCATGCTGTGCCCCGGGGGGCGCTACACCGCCGTCGAGGACGGCGTGCCGGTGCGGACGTCCGACGGCGTGCACCTCACCTACCTGACCCAGCCGAACGCCGGCACCGTGCTCGCACCGGAGATCCTGCCGCTGTGGTACCGGCTGGGCCACGCCGTCCAGGCCCGCCGGGCGGCCGCCGCCAGCCGGCACGCTGCCGGCTGACCGGCCCGGGACCCAGCACACCGCCGGCCTACCGGCCCGGGACCCAGCACACCGCCGGCCTACCGGCCCGGGACCCAGCACACCGCCGGCCTACCGGCCCGGGACCCAGCGCCCACCCCGACCCGCTACCCGCCAGCGACGGTCGGCGCGACCAGTTCGGGGAGCGTGTCGATCTGGCTGTACCCGATCCGCAGTACGTACTGCTTGCCCTGGAACGCGAAGTGGGCCGTCATCCCGGTGAGGAACTCGCCCGACACGCTCACCACCATCGGGACGGCCGTCCGGGGGAACGACCCGCCGATGGCGAGGTGCAGCGAGGTGATGAAGTCGCCAAGGGGAGCCACGTAGGTGAACCGGTCCTGGCCGGACGACGCCTTCACGTTCGAGGCGCGCTCCACGAAGCGCAGCGGCGCCAGCAGCACCGGCACCGCCTGCCGGGCGTCGACCGGCTGCGCCAGCTTCGTCCACGTGGCACCGCCGTCGGTCGACGCGTACCCCGTGGTGCCGATGACCCGCTCCGTCACCCCGCTGTTGGTCACCTCGATGCGGTCGGGCGCCTGGTACTTCTCCACGATGGTCTGCTGCCGCGCGACCCGCCCGCTCGCGACCTGCTGGATGGTCTCCTGGATGGCGAAGCTCGACGCGGCCGCGGTGCCCGCCGCCGCCAGGTGCACCTGGCGGGGTGCGACCGGCGTGGACTGGACCAGCGACAGCACGAGCGCGCCGACGCTGAGCGCGCTGAGCGTGCCGAGAGCGAGGTGGGGCATCAGGCGACCGGTCGTGGGCATGCCGCCAGTATGGGCCGGCGCCGGCCGGCGCGGACAATTCCAGGTCCGACAGGCTGGTGCGACGGCTGCCCGTCCGGTGAGCCTGCGGCCCTGCCCGGTGCCACCGGGGGGATGGTGGCACCGGGCAGCAGGCCGTGGACCGGTCGAGGGTCGGGACCGGTCAGCAGGCGTTCTGCGCCCCTGGCGGGGTCAGGGACAGGCGGTGGCCGCCGGCACGCCGGCGCCGGGCTCCGCCCGGTGCACGGACCCGGTCCCGGCCACGCCGTGGTCCGGTACGGGACGGCTGCCGGCAACGCCCCCGTCCATCATGTGATGAAGTGTATCCAATCGTTATTTTCTGTCAATAGCTGCGTGGTCAGGGCCGGGCCTGCCGTGCCGCCGGGCCTGCCGTGCCGCCGGGCTTGCCGTGCCGCCGGGCCTGCCGGGGCGCCGGGCCTGCCGGGGCGGGCGCG
>JAJZYI010000127.1 GCA_021798135.1 Actinomycetes bacterium
CTGCCGTCCCCTGCCCGAGCGTGGCGGCCAGCGCCTCGTCGAGCAGCTGCACGGCCTCGTCGATCTCCTCGTCCGTGACGGTCAGCGGCGGTGCCAGCCGCAGCGTGTCCGGCCTGGGCGCGTTCAGGACCAGGCCCCGCTCGAGCACGGCCGCGCACGCGGCGCCGGCGACCGGCTCGGCCAGCACCGCACCGAGGAGCAGGCCGGCACCGCGCACGCCGGTGATCCCGGGCAGCGCCGCCAGCGCTGCGGCGAGGCGCGCGCCGGCTCGTGCCGCCAGCGAGGGCGCGTCGATCTCCAGCATCACCTGCAGGGTCGCGCGCGCTGCCGCCGCCGCCAGCGGCTGGCCGCCGAAGGTCGAGCCGTGGTCACCGGGCCCGAAGGCCGCGGCCACCTCCGAGCGTGCCCAGCAGGCGCCGATCGGCACGCCGTTGCCCAGCGCCTTCGCCATCGTCACGATGTCGGGCCGCAGGGCCGCGTGCTGGAAGGCGAACCAGCGGCCGGTCCGTGCCAGCCCCGTCTGGACCTCGTCGACGACCAGCAGGGCGCCGCGCTCGTCGCACAGGCGCCGCGCGCCGGCGAGGAAGTCGGACGACGGCACGATCACGCCGGACTCCCCCTGGATGGGCTCCAGGAGCACGGCGGCCACGTCCGCACCCGCCAGGGCACCCTCCAGTGCGCCCAGGTCGTCGTAGGGCACGTGGGCGAACCCCGCTGGCAGCGGGCGGAACGGCTCGTGCTTGGCGGGCTGTCCCGTCGCCGTCAGCGTCGCCAGGGTGCGCCCGTGGAACGAGTCCCAGGCGCTCACCACCACGTACCGGCCCGGCCCGGCCCACCGCCGGGCCAGCTTGATGGCGCACTCGTTCGCCTCGGCTCCGGAGTTGGCGAAGAACACCTGGCCGCCGGCCCGGCTCCCGTCGCCGACCAGCGTGTCGATCATCACCGCCACCTCGGGCCCGACGGTGGTGCCGAACAGGTTGGAGACGTGCAGCAGGGTGCGGGCCTGCTCGGCCAGCGCCTCGGCGACGCGGGGGTGGGCGTGGCCCAGGGAGGTGACCGCCAGCCCGCCGAGGAAGTCGAGGTAGCGCCGCCCCTCGGTGTCCCACAGCTCGGTCCCCCGCCCCCGAGCGAACGTCACGGCCGGGTCCGGGTAGGTGTGCATGAGCGCGCTGCGGTCCACCGCCGGCGCTCCCCCCGCAGGGCCCGGCGCTCCCGCCGGTGCGCTCACGGCCGTCCTCCCGGGACCGGGCCCGCAGCGGGTCCCGCGCCGGCGCCCGGCTGCACGCCCGGGCCGGCGGCGGCGCCCGGGGCCGTGCCGGCACCGGCACGTGCCGCGTCGGCCACCACCATGGTCCCGACCCCGGCATCCGTGAAGATCTCCAGCAACAGGGCGTGGGGGACCCGGCCGTCGAGGATGTGGGCCTGGCCCACGCCCGCCCGCACGGCCCGGGCGCACGCCTCGACCTTGGGCACCATCCCCCCGCGCGCCGCGCCCGCGCTGACCATCGCGTCCAGGCCGTCCGGGTCCGTCACCGCCACCAGGCTGCCGGGGTCGTCGGGATCGGCCCGCAGCCCGGCCACGTCGGTCAGGTACACGAGCTTGGTCGCCGACAGGGCCTCGGCGATGGCGCCGGCCACGGCGTCCGCGTTGATGTTGTAGGCCTGGCCCGTGGGGCCGGCACCGATGGTGGCCACCACCGGGATGAGCCCCTGGGCCAGCAGGCGCTGCAGGATCTCCGGCTCGACGACGTCCACGTCGCCCACGAAGCCGAGCGCGCTGTCCCGGGCGCTCGCCTGGATGAGCCTGGCGTCCTCGCCCGACAGGCCGACGGCGAGCGCGCCGTGGACGTTCACGGCCGACACGATGTCGCGGTTGACCTTGCCCACCAGCACCATGCGGGCGATGTCGAGCGTCTCGGCGTCGGTCACCCGCAGGCCGTCGCGGAACTCCGGGGTCTTGCCCAGCCGGGCCATGAGGTCGCCGATCTGCGGGCCGCCGCCGTGCACCACCACGGGCAGCATCCCGACCGACCGCATGAGGACCACGTCCTCGGCGAACGACGCCAGAGCGGCCGCCTCGGCGCCGGGGCCGCCCTCGGCCGGGGCGGCGCCGGCCAGCGCGTTCCCGCCGTACTTCACCACGACCACCGCGCCCCAGAACCTGCGGATGTACGGCAGGGCCTCCACCAGCACCGAAGCCCGCTCCCCGGGATCGCCGCCGCGTGGCCGTGCTGCACCGCTCACGACGTCGTCCGGTTCTCGTCGATGTAGCCGTACCCCAGGTCGGTGGTCAGCAGGGCCGCCGTTCCCGCCCCCAGCCCCAGGTCGCAGGCGATCTCCACCGTCCGACCGGCCATGTGGGCGGCCACGGCGGCCTCGTCGTGGGCCGCGGCAATGCCGCCGCTGCACACCGTGACCCCGCCGTAGGCCACCGCCACCCGGTCGAGGTCGAAGGCCACGCCGGCCGAGCCGAGCTCGCTCACCACCCGGCCCCAGTAGGGATCGGCGCCGTTGAGCGAGCACTGCACCAGCTGCGACTCCGCCACCCGCCGCGCGGCGCGCTCGGCGTCGGCGTCGCTCGCGGCCCCGGTCACGCGCACCACCGCGACCTTGGTCGCCCCCTCGGCGTCGTCCGCCATCATCCGGGCCAGCTGGCTGCAGGCGCCGGCCAGTGCCTCGCCCAGCGCCGCCGGCGCCGGCCGGACACCCGACCGCCCGCTCGCCAGCACGAGCACCGTGTCGTTGGTCGACGTGCAGCCGTCCACCGTGAGCCGGTTGAACGACCCGGCCACCGCCCTGGCCAGGGCGCCGTGCAGCACGCCGGGCTCGGCCTCGGCGTCGGTCGTCAGCACCGCCAGCATGGTGGCCATGTTCGGCGCCAGCATGGCGGCGCCCTTGGCCATGGCCCCCACGCTGAACCCGTCGCCGCTGACCACGACCTCCTTCGGCACGGTGTCGGTCGTCATGATGGCCCGTGCCGCCAGCGCGGCGGCCTGGCGGTCGCCGGCCCGCTGCGCGACCACCGCCGGCAGGCCGGCGCGCACCGGGCCCATCGGCAACGGGATGCCGATCAGCCCGGTCTGGCACACCAGGACGTGCTCGGGGCGGGGCTCGGGGGCTCCGGCCGCCAGGCCCGCCGCGACCACCTCGCACATCTCGGCGGCGGCGGCGAGCCCCGCCGAGCCGGTGGCGGCGTTGGCGTTGCCGCTCGACAGGACGACCGCAGCGGCCCGCCCGCCGGTCACCTGCAGGTGCCGGCGGCTGACCTGCACCGGCGCCGCGGCGGCGAGGTTGGCGGTGAACACCCCGGCGGCGGGCACAGGGCGCCCGTCGGCGGTGGCGACGAGGGCCAAGTCGGGACCGCCGCCGGCCTTGATGCCGCAGGCGACGCCGCCGGCCACGAAGCCTGCTGGATGGTTGACGCTCACGGGTACACCCCCACGGCGGTCAGCCCGGCCGCCTCCGGCAGGCCCAGGGCGACGTTGGCGGCCTGCAGGGCCTGGCCCGCCGCCCCCTTGACCAGGTTGTCGATGGCGCACAGGACGAGCACCCAGCCGGTCCGCTCGTCCACCCGGGCTGCCAGGTGAGCGGCGTTGGACCCGGCCACGGCCTTGGTCGACGGCGGAGCGTCGCCCACCACGACGAACGGCTCGCCCGCGTAGCGGTCCCGCAGGACGCCGACGACGTCCGCCGTGGCGAGGCCCGGTGACGCCGCCGGCGCGTAGCAGGTGGCGAGGATGCCGCGGTTCATGGGAGCGAGGTGCGGGGTGAACAGCACCTCCGCACCCGCGGCCTGCTCGATCTCGGGCGTGTGGCGGTGCCGGAGCAGCCCGTAGGCGGCGAAGCCCTCGTCCACGGTCGTGAACTGCGTCGCCTGCGCCAGCTTCGTCCCTGCCCCCGACACGCCGCTGGCCGCGTCCACGACGATCCCGCTCGTCGCCACCACCCCGGCGTCGACCAGTGGTCGGAGGGCGAGCGCCGCGGCCGTCGGGTAGCAGCCGGGGGCGGCGATCCTGGTGGCGCCGACGATGCCGTCGCGGAACAGCTCGGGCAGCCCGTAGGCGAAGGTGCCGAGCAGCTGCGGTGCCCGGTGCGGCTCGCCGTACCACTCGGTGTAGAGCTCGGGGCGGCGCAGGCGGAAGTCCGCCGCCAGGTCCACCAGCGTCCCGACCCGGTCCACCAGGTCGGGGACGAGGTCCTGCGACGCGCCGTGCGGCAGGCACAGGAACACGAGGTCCAGGCCGTCCACCGCGTCGGCGCTCGTGGCCGTGTAGCGCAGGCCGCCGTAGGCGGCCAGCGACGGGTACAGCGCCGCCACTGCCTCGCCAGCGTGACGCTCCGCGGTGACGGCGGCGACGTCGAGGTCGGGGCGCCCGGCACACAGCCGGAGCAGCTCGGACCCGGTGAACCCGGATGCACCCACGATCCCGACCTTCATGACGCATATTTATACTGCTATGCGCATGTACATGCAAGCCCCCTTCCGGCGGGCCGGGCCGGCGCGACTGCCCGCTCGGCGGCAGCCACGCGGCACCGGCAGCCGCGCCCGTGACCAGGGCCCCTGCGCACGCAGGCGACCAGCAGCGAGGGCACCGAACCGCGCAGGCGACCGGCCGCGCAGGCACCGTATCGTGTCGGCAGGGCTCGGACCACCCGGGGTCCGGGCCCGCGCCGAGGATGGAGGATCCCCGTGCCGCTGTACGAGTTCCGCTGCCGCTCCTGCGACGCCGTGTTCGAGCGGCGCCTGCCCCACGACGCGCGCCACGACCAGCCCGCCTGCCCTGCCGGCCACACCGACACGGTCCGACTGCTGTCGAGCTTCGCCACCACCCGCGCCGCCGCTGCGCCCGTCGCTTCCTGTGGCGCACCCGTGCCCGGCGGTTGCGGCGGTGGCGGCTGCGGCTGCCACGCCGGCTGACCCTGCAGCCCCGGGGTCCCGGCAAGCGGCACTCTGTTGACAGCTTTCATGGTCTCCCATGTAGTCTGGGTCCATGGCGGAACCCGGTAGGACCCGGCACGACCTCGCACCGGCAGACGGGGGAAGCCGCGCTCCCCGGCGCCCGCCGACCGACCCCGAAGAGCAGCCCGGTCCGGGGCGGCAGCCCGGTCCGGGACAGCAGCCCGGTCCGGGACAGCAGCTCGACCCGGGACAGCCGCTCGACCCGGGACAGCCGCTCGACCCGGAGGTGGTGACCGTGCTCCTCGCGGTGCCGGAGCTGGCCGACCGCTATCTCGCCCTGGCCGAGGCCGCCGACGGGCACCCGGGTGCGGCCGCGGTGTTCGACGAGCTCGCCGACCACGTCGCCGTCCTGGCCGGACCCGGCGCCGTGGCGGCACCGGACCTCGACCGGTGCCTCGCCGCTGTCGAGCACGTGGCTGCCACGTCGCCCGATGCCGAGGAGCTCGTCGGCTGGACCTTCCTGGACGGCCTGCCACCGGCGACCCGCCAGTGGCTCCGCCCGCGGCTCGGCCCTGCGACGGCGGCGCTGCTGGCCGAGCTCGACGACGACCGCTGACCGGCCGCTGCGGTGGCGTCCGGCCGACGCCACCTGCCCCGCCGCGTGGCGCCGGCCCACGCCGGACGCTGCCCTCTCTGCTGGCCAACCCCGGAGCTTCCGACGCTTCGCGAGGACGCCACGCCTGTCGTCGGCGTTCCACCTCGGACCGGACGTCACGCGACCGTCCGGCCTGGCGACCACAGCGATGCAGGAAGGTGCTGGCCCACGCTCGTGGCGCTGACAACGGGCACTCGGGGGATGTGCACGGTCTCCGTGCGCATCTGGGGGGTCGTCCACGTCTTCCGTGCGGCCGAGCGTGCCGACGATGGCCTCGGTGAGCCACCGATGACGGCCATCCGCCGCTCCACCGTGAGCTCCTTCCGGTAACCCTGAACGGGCTGCGGGGACAAGGTCGGGTGGATCAACTCACGGGGACCCGGTCAACCCCGTCACCACAGGCGCGCTCATCGCCCCTCGGGCTCGGGATGCACCGCGTGGCCCTGAGCGAGCGTGTCGACCAGCCGCTCGATTCGCCGCGCGCGGGTGTCGGGACGCCGGGCGGTCGCGACCCGGTAGAGGACGGAGTAGCGGTTCGCCCTGTCGAGCCGTGCAAAGGCTTTCGAGGCCCGGGGGTTGGCGGAGAGCGCCCTCTCCAGGTCGTCTGGGACCTCGATGCTCGCGGCACCGCCATAGGCGGCGTCCCAGGTCCCATCGCCCCTGGCTCGCTCCACCGCACGAAGCCCGGCTGGACGCATCCGACCTTCAGCCGTCAGCCGCTCGACCATCGCTATGTTGCGCTTCGACCAGGCGCTGCCTGCACGACGAGGGGTGAACCGTCGCCGGAAGGTGCCGTCATCGCGGCGGGCGAGCTGCCCGTCGACCCAGCCGTGACAGAGGGCTTCCTCGAGGGCCTGGTCGTAGGTCAGCGAGGTCGGGCGCGTCGTGCCCTTCTTGGCGAGAACCAACCAGACACCCTCTGCGTCCGAAGGGCGCTCTGCCAACCATCGCCGCCAGGCAGCGACGTCCGAGACGATCAGCTCCGCTGAATCGAGTGCCATGAGAGCGGTCCCAACAGTGTCGTGCCGTGGCCGATCAGTCGCATGTCGGTGTCTGCATGTCTGCGTCCTGGCGGTCTTGGGCCCCTCACGTCGGCGCTCCACAGCCAGCTCGCCGAGGCTGCCGACCGGACAGGCGCCCTCGTCACGACCGCATGCCGAGACTAGGTGAAGTCGCACACCCACGTGCGGTTCGGCATCCCCGCGGTGAAGTCCCGTCTCACGAGGTCGGGGGCTCGCACCGCGGCAGGGTCGGACGTGGTGGTGTCGTCGGCGCGACGCAAGTCCCGCACCTGGCCTTCGACCTCGGCGATCCGCCCGCCGTCCTCGGTCGAGATCCCCGGCCGCCGGCCGCCGGTCGCCGTCTCTCTCGGCCTGCTTCAGCCAGGTCCGCAGCGGCTCCGGGCCGATCCCGACGAAGGTGGCCGGTACCCCGTACCGCTCCAGGACCGACAGCACCTCCGGCGGCGCGGGGCCGGGACCGTCGTCGGACGTGAGGGCGACGACCTTCTGGTCGGCCATCGCCGCGCCGGCCGACCCTGCCGGACCTGCGCTCAGCGGGCCAGCAGGTCCCGCGCGATGTGGGTCACCTGGATCTCGTCGGTGCCGGCGTAGATCTGGAAGACCTTGGCGTCGCGGGCGAGCTGCTCCACCCGGTAGTCGGCCATGTAGCCGTTGCCGCCCATGAGCTGCACCGCCTCCATCGCCACCTCGGTCGCCGCCTGCGCCGAGTACAGCTTCATGGCCGACGCCTCGGCCAGCGACAGGCTCCGACCCGCCGCCTCCATCTCGATGTGCCGGAACACCAGGTTCTCGACGTTCAGCCGGGCCACCTCCATCCTGGCCAGCTTCAGCTGGACCAGCTGGAACTCGCCGATCGGCTTGCCCCACAGCGTCCGGTCCTTCGCGTACTGCACGCTGAGCGCCAGGCACTGCTCGATCACCCCGAGCGCCATCGCGGCCACGCCGGCGCGCTCGGTCACGAAGTTCTCCTTGGCGCTCTGGCGCCCCTGGCCGCCGGCGGCCTCGGCCGGCGTCCCGAGCAACCGGTCCGGCCCGACCTCCACGTCGGCCAGGAACAGCTCGCCCGTCGGCGACGAGTGCAGGCCCATCTTCCGGAACGGGGCCGACTGCTCCAGGCCCGGCATCCCGCGGTCGAGCACGAACGTCAGCACCGGACGCGAGCGCGGCGGCGTGTCCGACCCGTCGTCGAGCTTGGCGTAGAACACGATGGTGTCGGCGTGCGGCCCGTTCGTGATGAACGTCTTGTTGCCGCTCAGCACCCACCCGTCGCCCGTCGCCCGCGCCGTGGCCTGCATGCCCCCCAGCGCGTCCGACCCCGAGTTGGGCTCGGTGATCGCCCAGGCGCCGATCTTGTCGAAGGTCACGAGGTCCCGGCCCCAGCGCTCCATCTGCTCGGCCGTGCCCCGGCGCATGATGGTGCCGGCCGCCAGCCCGATGCTCACCCCCATGGCCGTGACGATCCCCGGGCAGTACCGGCACAGCTCGACGATCGGGATGAGGGTCATGGCGGCGGCCCCGCCGTCCCCGGGGCGCTCGCCGCCACCCGTCGCCGGGGCGGTCGTCTCGCCGGCCTCGGCGGCCCGGCGCTGCGCCAGCGTCCGCTCGAAGCGGTCCCGGGCCAGCTGGTCCATGCCGAAGGTCCGGTAGAGGGAACGGATCACCTCGTACGGCGGCACGTCACCGTGCTCGAGCTCGTCGACCCGGGGGGCCACCTCGGCCTCTACGAACTTGCGCACCGCGGCCCGGACGGCCTGCTGCTCCTCGCTCCACTCGAACACCGACACCTCCTTGACCGTGCGGTCAAGGCGACCCTAGCCGGCCCCTCCCGCCGCCGGCCACTCCAGCCGCCACGCGCCGGGACCGGTCCACAGGCGCCGCCGCGGCCCCGGCGCGTCGAGCGGCGAGCCGTCGTAGGCGGCATCCCCCTCCCACAGCGCCGCCATGCGCTCACCTTCCCGGGCGATGTGCGTCCGGAACTGCTCGGCAGGTCGCCTCGACGCCAGGTCCACCAGCGCCTGCGCGCTCCCGGCCGCCGACCCCGAGTCGGCGGCCAGGCGCCACAGCGTCATCCACGTCGGCGGGGCCAGCTCGATCTCCCCCACCTGCTGGCGTGCCAGCGCGTCCGCCGGTGCCAGCCACGCGTGGTGGTCGATCTCGCCGCCGTCCACCACGACGTCGCCGGCGGGTGCCGGAGCCACGAAGAACCACGTCCGGTAGCGGCGCGGCGCCTCGGGCGGCGGCTCCCACAGGGCGGTGGCCACCAGGCCGTCGGCGGCGACGGGCAGCCCCGCCTCCTCCGCCGCCTCGCGCACCGCGGCGCGCCGCGCCGCTGCCAGCTCGTCGCCCGGCCGCGCCGGGTCGGCGTCCTGCGGGTCGACGGCCCCGCCGGGGAACACCCACAGCCCGCCGAAGGCGACCGAGGACGTCCGCCGGAGCATCAGCACCTCCGGGCCGCCGGCGCCGTCGCGCAGGAGCACGACCGTCGCGGCGGCGCGTGCCGGCGCCACCGGGTCGCCGGCCCCCGCCGG
>JAJZYI010000128.1 GCA_021798135.1 Actinomycetes bacterium
CGAGCCCGAGCCCGAGCCCGAGCCCGAGCCCGAGCCGACCGGCATGGGCCCGTGGCCGTCGGCGCCAGGCGCCGAGCCGTGGCACCGGGCGCCGGACCCTGGCTGGTGGCCGGCGCCGACGGGCGCGAGCTCGTGGCAGGACACGCCGCCCGCCGGCCAGCCGGCCACGGCGGGCGGGAGCAGCGTCGCCGATCGGCTGGCCCTGCTGCAGGATCTCTACCGCCGAGGGCTGGTCAGCGAGCCGGAGTACGCCGCCAAGCGGGCCGAGCTGCTGGCGCAGATCTGAGGGCGCGGCGACGCGGGGCGGGCGGACGCACGCCCCGCGTCAGCCGCGCTCGCCCGTGGGCCTCGGCGCGTCGCCGTCCGGGGCGTCGCCGGCGGTCACCAGCCGGGCGCCGCCCGCCGCCGAGACCCGCCAGGCCGGGCCGCGCAGCTCCCGGAAGTCGATGGCGCCCGGCTCGGCCAGCGCGACCACGCAGCCGCCGAAGCCGGCGCCGGTCAGGCGGGCACCGTGCACCCCGGGCATGGCCGACAGGCGCGCCACCAGCCCGTCCAGCACCGGCGTCGAGACCTCGAAGTCGTCGGCCAGGCTGCGGTGGCTGGCCAGCATCAGCCGGCCGGCCTCGGCAAGGTCGTGGCGGTCGAGCGCCTCCACGAACCAGCGGACGCGGTCGCACTCGGTGACCACGTGCCGGGCCCGGCGGCGCAGCACCGGGTCGGGCAGCCCGAGCACCGCCTCGGGCTCGACGTGGCCCAGCGGTCCGAGGCGGTACGCGGCGGCGTCGCACTCGGCGCGCCGCGCCTGGTACCCGGACCGGTCCAGCGACCGCTGCTGTCCCGAGTGCACCACCACGACCTCCGCGTCGGCTGGCATGGGCACGGTCCGGGCGAGGCCGGTGCGGAAGTCCAGCAGGCAGGCCGCGCCGGGCGTCGCCGCCGTGAGCGCCCACGGGTCGAGGAGGCCCACGTCGACGCCGGTGGCGGCCTGCTCGGCGCGCTGGCAGGTCCTGGCGACGGTCAGCGGGTCGCCCTCGAGGCCGAACGCCAGCGCGGCGGCGACGCACAGCGAGGCGCTCGACGACAGCCCGGCGCCGACGGGCAGGCTGCTGCGGACGGCGGCGCGACCGCCGACCGGGGGGCGCACCGTGGCGACGACGGCGGCGACGTAGCGCGTCCAGGCCGGCTGCATGGCGCGCAGGGCCTGCGGGTCGAGCGGCACGTCCAGGTCGATGGCCGCCGAGCCGGGCGCCGCGTCCGACGTGCAGGCCACCGACGCGGCGGCGGGGTCGCCGGCGAGCGTCACCTCGGTGCCCAGGTCGACCGCCAGGGCGAGCGACACGCCCTCGGCGTAGTCGGTGTGGTCGCCGATCAGGGTCACCCGTCCGGGGCACCAGGCGCGCACGGTGCCGGCGTCGGTGGCGGGCGGCGGCTGGGGGTTGGCGGCCATCACCGTCGAGCATGGCACGTCGGCGGCGCCCGTGGACGGGGCGCAGGCGCGCCGGGCCGCGGGGACCCCCCGGACTTGACCACCGGGTCGGGCACGGGCGAGCATCCGGGCGTGACCGAGCAGGCGGCCCGGGCCCGGGTCGGCGAGGTGGAGCTGTGCTACGAGCTGGTCGGGGACCCGTCCGGACCCGTCATGGTGCTCGTGAACGGCCTGGGCGGCCAGCTCATCGACTGGGACGACGGCCTGCTGGCGGCGCTGCGGGCCGCCGGTCTCGCCACGCTGCGCTTCGACAACCGCGACGCCGGCCTGTCGTCCGGGGCCGACGAGCGGTTCCGGTTCGACCTGCAGGCCGCGGGTCGGCGCGACCGCTCGGCCCTCGCCTACGAGCTGCACCACCTGGCCGACGACGTGGCCGCGCTGCTCGACGCTGTGGGCGTCGAGCGCGCGCACGTGCTCGGCGTGTCGATGGGCGGGATGATCGCCCAGCTCGTGGCCCTCCGCCACCAGCACCGCGTGCTCAGCCTCACCTCGATCATGTCGACCACCGGCGCGCCAGGCGTCGGCCAGCCCAGCGAGGAGGCCGTCGGGATCCTGCTGCGCCCTGCCGCCCGCGACCGCGCCGAGCACCTCGAGCGCGAGGTCGCCAACCAGGCGGTGCTCGGGTCGCCGGGCTACCGGGCCGACCCCGTGCGGGTCCGCGAGCGTGCCGCGGCCAAGTACGACCGGGCCTTCCGACCGTCGGGCGTGGCTCGCCAGCTGATGGCCATCCTCATGGCCGAGGACCGCACCGAGGGCCTCGGCCGGGTGACGGTCCCCACCCTCGTCGTCCACGGCGCCGACGACGTGCTGGTGGCGCCGTCGGGGGGCCGGGCCACGGCCGAGGCCGTCCCGGGAGCGGAGCTGCTGGTGGTGCCCGGCATGGGCCACGAGATCCCCCCGGCGGTCGCGCCGGCGATCGCGGCGGCGGTCGTCGCCACCGCCCGGCGGGCCGACCATCGCCTCGGCACCGTGCCCGTGCCTGGCAGGGGGAGCACCGGGTGAGCGGCCCGCTCGCCGGCTTCCGGGTCCTGGAGCTCGCCGGCATCGGCCCGGGACCCTACGCGTGCATGCTCCTGGCGGACGCCGGCGCCGACGTGCTCCGCGTCGACCGCGCCTCCGGCGTGCCGGTGCCCGACGGCGGCAGCTCCTGGGACGTCCTGAACCGGAGCCGGCGGTCGGTCGCCGTGGACCTGAAGCAGCCCGACGGCGTGGAGCTGGTGCTGGACCTGGCGGCGCAGGCCGACGCGCTGGTGGAGGGCTGGCGGCCGGGGGTGGCGGAGCGCCTGGGGATCGGGCCCGAGGCGTGCTGGGAGCGCAACCCGGCGCTCGTCTTCGGTCGCATGACCGGCTGGGGGCAGGACGGGCCCATGGCGCCGAGGGCAGGCCACGACATCGACTACATCGCGCTGTCCGGGGCGCTCTGGTCGGTCGGCCGCAGCGGGGAGCGGCCGGTGCCGCCGCTCAACCTGGTGGGGGACTTCGGCGGGGGCGGGATGCTCATGGCCTTCGGGATCTGCGCCGCGCTGCTCGAGGCGGGGCGGTCGGGCCGCGGCCAGGTGGTGGACGCGGCCATGGTCGACGGGGCGGCGTCGCTCATGACGATGACCTACGCGTTCATCGGGGCGGGCCTGTGGCAGGTCGAGCGCGGTGCCAACCTGCTCGACACCGGCGCCCCGTTCTACGAGGTGTACGAGGCAGCCGACGGCGGCCACGTGGCGGTCGGGGCGATCGAGCCGCAGTTCTACGCGGAGCTGCTCCGAGTCCTGGGCCTCGACCGGGAGCCCGGCCTGCCGGCGCAGATGGACCGCAGCCGCTGGCCGGAGATGAAGGAGCGCCTGGCGGCGGTGTTCCGCACCCGGACCCGCGACGAGTGGGCGGCAGCGTTCGAGGGCACCGACGCCTGCGTGGCGCCCGTCCTGTCGCCGGCGGAGGCGCCGTCGCACCCGCACAACGTGGCCCGGGCCACGTTCGTGGAGGTGGACGGCGTCGTCCAGCCGGGCCCGGTGCCGCGCTTCGGCCGGACGCCGGCAGCGGTGCAGCGGCCGCCGTCCCACCCGGGCGCCGACCGGGACGCGCTGGCGGACTGGGGGGTGGACCCGGGGCGCGTGGCCCGTCTGCGCGACGCCGGCGTGATCGGCTGACACCGGGGCAGGCCGCCGCCCGGGCGCGCGAGGCAACGGGCGCGCCAGCGCAGCGGCCAGCGGGCCGGCGTCCGCGGCCCACAGGCCGGCGTCCGCGGCCCACCGGCCGGCGACCGCGGCGGCCTACAGCTTGACGACCGGGCAGGTCACCGTGCGGGTGATGCCCTCGATCCTCTGGATGTGGCTCACCACCATCCGGCCGAGCTCGTCGACGGACGAGGCCTCGGCACGGACGATGACGTCGTAGGGGCCGGTGACGTCCTCCGCCGAGACGACCCCGGCGATGGAGCCGACCTGGCCGGCGACGGCAGCGGCCTTGCCGACCTCGGTCTGGATGAGCACGTAGGCGGTGACGGCCACGGGGCCTCCTCGGGGCGGATCGGGCTCAGGCGATCGGGTCGCCCAGGCGATGGGCCAGAGCGTCGACCTGCGAGGCGAGCTCGGCCGGCAGGCGGTCGCCGAACTTGGCGAAGTGCTCCCGGATGAGCGGCACCTCGGCCCGCCAGCCGGCCTCGTCCACCCGCAGCAGCTCGGCCATGTCGGCGTCGTCGACGTCCAGGCCGTCGGTCGCGATGGCACCTGGCGCCGGCAGGTTGCCGATCGGGGTGGCGACGGCCTCGCCCGTGCCCATGACCCGCTCGAAGATCCACGCCAGCACCCGGCTGTTCTCGCCGTAGCCGGGCCACAGGAACCGGCCGTCACCGTCGCGGCGGAACCAGTTCACGTAGTAGATCCGCGGCAGCTTGTCGGCGTCGGCCTTGGCGCCCACGCGCAGCCAGTGGGCGAAGTAGTCGGCCATGTTGTAACCGCAGAACGGCAGCATGGCGAACGGGTCGCGGCGGAGGTTGCCGACCGCCCCGGTGGCGGCGGCGGTGGTCTCCGACGCCATGATCGAGCCCAGGAACACGCCGTGCGCCCAGTCGAACGACTCGGTCACGAGCGGCACCACGGTGCGCCGGCGCCCGCCGAACAGGACGGCCGAGATCGGCACGCCGCGGGGGTCCTCCCACTCCGCCGCGCAGGCGGGGTTCTGGTCCGCCGGCACGGTGAACCGGGCGTTGGGGTGCGACGCGGGCTGGCCGGCTCCCGGCGTCCAGTCGGTGCGCCGCCAGCTGGTCAGGTGGGCCGGCGCCTCGTCGGTCATGTCCTCCCACCACACGTCGCCGTCGTCGGTGAGGGCGGTGTTGGTGAAGATGCAGTTGCCGGCCAGCGTCTTCATCGCGTTCGGGTTGGTCCGCTCGTTCGTCCCGGGCGCCACGCCGAAGAAGCCAGCCTCGGGGTTGATGGCGTACAGGCGGCCGTCCTCCCCGAACTTCATCCAGCAGATGTCGTCGCCGATGGTCTCGACCTTCCAGCCCGGCAGGGTCGGCACCAGCATGGCCAGGTTGGTCTTGCCGCAGGCCGAGGGGAAGGCGCCGGTCACGTAGCGGACGTCACCGGCCGGCGAGGTCAGCTTCAGGATCAGCATGTGCTCGGCCAGCCAGCCGTCGTCCCGGGCCATGGCCGACGCGATCCGCAGCGCGAAGCACTTCTTCCCCAGCAGGGCGTTGCCGCCGTACCCGGAGCCGTAGGACCAGATCTCGCGGGTCTCGGGGAAGTGGACGATGTACTTGTTGTCGGCGTCGCACGGCCAGGGCACGTCGGCCTGCCCGGGCTCGAGCGGGGCGCCCACCGAGTGCAGGCACGGCACGAAGTCGCCGTCCTCGCCGAGGACCTGGAGGGCGCCTGCGCCCATGCGCGTCATGACCCGCATGGAGACGGCGACGTACGGGGAGTCGGTGATCTCGACGCCGATGTGCGCGATGGGCGAGCCCAGGGGCCCCATCGAGAACGGCACGACGTACATGGTCCGGCCCTTCATGCAGCCGCGGAACAGCTCGCTGAGGGTGCTGCGCATCTCCTGCGGGTCGCACCAGTTGTTGGTCGGGCCGGCGTCGGCCTCGCTCTGGCTGCAGATGAACGTCCGGTCCTCCACCCGGGCGACGTCGCCGGGGTCGGAGCACGCCCAGTAGCTGTTGGGCCGCTTGGCGTCCGAGAGCCGGGTGAAGGTGCCACTGTCGACCAGGAGCTGGCAGAGCCGGTCGTACTCCTCGGCGGAACCGTCGCACCACTCTACGCGGTCAGGAGTGGTGAGGGCGGCGACCTCGTCGACCCACGCGATGAGCTTCTGGTTGGTGGTAGGTGGCATGGACGGTTCCTTCTCCCGGTTCGACGGCCATGGACGCCGATGGTGTGGGCCTCGAGTGGATGCTGGTGCCGCGTGCGCCGGAGACCGAGGTGCCCGCCCGACCGGCGCCCTCCTCATGGTAGGCATGCTCCGTGGCCTATCCCAACTCGGAAGGCGCCGAGCGGTCGGTGCACGCCGGCCGGCCGGTCCCGCCCGATCAGGCTGTGACTGGCTCACCACGCTCAGCGCGTGAACGGCGGGGCGAGCTGGCCGTGGTGGCCGAGCTCATCGGACGGCTCCCGGGCCCGCCGGCAGGGGAGCGGTGGGCCGGGGACGACGCCGCCGTGGTGGCCGTCGACGCCGGGCCTCTCCTGCTCAGCGTGGACGTCGCCGTGCTCGGCGTGCACGCCGACCCGGCAGTGCTCGGGCTCGACGACCTGGGCTGGCGCGCCGTCGCCGGCGCCATCAGCGACGTCGCCGCCATGGGCGGCGAGGTTCGGCACCTGCTGGTGGCCGTGGCCGGGCCGGCGGACACGGACCTCGACCTGCTCTACGAGGGGGTCGTGGGAGCGGCCCGGCACCACGGTGCCGCCGTCGTCGGCGGTGACCTGTCGTCGTCGGCCCAGCTCATGGTGTCGGTGACCGTGACCGGGTGCATGGGCGCGGGACCCCGCGGGCCGCTGGTGCCGGTCGGGCGCGACGGTGCCCGTCCCGGCGACGAGCTGCTCGTCACCGGCCCCCTCGGGGCTGCTGCGGCGGGCCTGCGGCTCCTGCGGGCCGGCCAACCCGGGCCCGGCGGCGGGGCGACCGGTCCCGTCGCGGACGCCGTCAGGGCGCACCGCCGTCCCGTGGCGCGGCTGGCCGAGGGGGCGGTGGCCTGCCGCGCCGGGGTGTCCGCCATGATGGACCTGTCCGACGGCCTGGGCCTGGACGCCTCGCGGCTGGCGGTGGCGTCCGGCGTGGGGCTGGACCTGCGCGACGTGCCGGCGCACCCGGCGGCGACGCCCGCCGAGGCGCTCGGGGGCGGGGAGGACTACGAGCTGCTGATGGCCACGGCCGATCCCGACGGCCTGCGCCGGGCCTTCGAGCGGGCCGGGCTGCCCCGGCCGCTCACCGTGGGCGCCTGCACCGCCGACGCGGGGACCCGCTCGCTCGACGGCGGACCGCTCCCCGTCGCGGGCTGGGAGCACCCCTGGGACTGACGCCGGCAGGCGGCGCCGCCGCCGGGCGGGTGCGGCCCTGGACCGGCAGCGGGACGCGATGGGCCAGGCGGCACCGCCGCGGCAGGGCTGGTACGGCGCCCGGCGGGCGGCCCGGTCAGGCGGTGCCGGTCGCCTCGCCGGCCACGGGCTCGGCCGCTGCCGTCGGGGCGGCACCGCCGGCCCGGACGGCGCTCACGACCGCCGCCTCGTGGACGACCGGCCGCGCCTGGACGTCGGTGAAGCCGCTCCGCTCCACCAGGGACACCCAGGCGGAGCGCGACAGGGGGCGCTCCTGCACGCGCAGCACGAAGCGGACGGCGTTCTTGGCGACGCGCCACCAGCCGGCCGGCCCCCGGCGGGCCAGCTGGCGGACCTTGTCGGCGATGACGGCCCGGTCGGCGGCGTCGGCGCCTCGTCCCAGCATCATGTCGCCGATGACGAGGCGGCCGCCCGGGCGCAGCCACGAGGCGGCCGTTCGCACCGCCACGGCCTTGTCGGGGTCGCGCAGGTGGTGGAGCGCGTAGTTGCTGACCACGGCGTCGACGGATCCGGCCGGCAGCGACAGGCGCTCGATCGGGGACACCACGCACTCCACGTTGGTGACGCCCTCGGCAGCGGCCCGCTGCTCCAGCTCGCGCAGCATGGTGGCGCTCACGTCGACGCCGATGACCCGCTCGGCGCGCGCCGCCAGGGCCAGGGTGAGCTGGCCCGAGCCGCAGCCGAGGTCGACCACGGTCCCCAGGCGGCCGTCCTCGCCGAGGCCGGCGGTGGCGGTGTCCACGACGGCGGCCACGACGCTGCGGAGCCCCTCGTTGTTGGACGCGTGGTGGTGCCAGGTGCTTGCACGGGCCTCCCACACCCGGCGCTGGCGGTGGATCGCCACGGACTGCTTCGCCGACGACCCCGTCGAACCTCGCTCCATCACCGGCCTCCTCTCGATCCCGCCCATCGTGCACCAGCGGGCATGACGGCCACCTGAAGGTGGTCCGGCGTCCCACCCGCCGCCGGCGCAACGGCCGTCCGGCGGTGGCCCGGCGGTGCAGTCACCCGGCCCGGCGTTGGCGGGCCGGGGCTCCGGCAGGTCGCGGGCCGCCCGGTCAGCCGTGCTCGGCGGTGGGCAGGCTCCTGCGCTGCGGCTTGGTCACCTTGCCGGCACGGATGCACGACGTGCACACCGCCAGCCGCCGGGGCGCGCCGTCGACGACGGCCCGCACGCGCTGGATGTTGGGGTTCCACCGGCGCTTGGTACGGCGGTGCGAGTGGCTGAGCCGCATGCCGAACGACGGATGCTTGCCACACAGATCACAGACGGCAGCCACGGCGCGAACGCTCCTCGACGGGGGACCCTGGGGACGGCATAGAGGTTAGCATCCTCGGCCATGGAGGCGTTGGCCGCGTTGCGAGCGACCCACCTGGCCGACGTCGTGCGGGTCTTCCGGTCCGCTCTGCGCGAGCACCAGGGGGCCATCAACTCACTGAACGTGTACCCCGTTCCCGACGGCGACACGGGCACGAACATGGCGCTCACGGCCGAGTCGGTCGTCGCCGAGGTCGAGGCCGCCGGCTCCGCTCCGGCGATGGCCGACGTGTGCCGGGCCGTGGCCCACGGCTCGCTCATGGGGGCGCGGGGCAACTCCGGGGTCATCCTGTCGCAGCTGCTGCGCGGGCTCGTCGGGGAGCTGTCGGGGCTGGAGGAGGTCGGTGGGCCGGGCCTGGCACGGGCCCTGCGCGCCGCGAGCGTCGCGGCCGACGGCGCGGTGCTGCGCCCCGTCGAGGGGACCATCCTGAGCGTCGCTCGCGCCGCGGCCCGGGGGGCGGTGGCGCTCATCGGCCAGACCCTGCCCGACCCGCCCGGTCCGGACTCGTCCGACGGCGTGCGGGCGGCCGGCGGCCCGGACAGCCCCGGCGGCCTCCACAGCCCCGACGGCCTCCACAGCCCGGACAGCCCCGGCCGCCCCGCGGCAGCACGGGCCGCGGCCGGCGGCCCGCCGCCGTCACTGCTCGACGTGGCTGTGGCGGCCCGCTCGG
>JAJZYI010000129.1 GCA_021798135.1 Actinomycetes bacterium
CGGCGCCGTTGCTGGTGGGGGCCGCCGGCGCCCGCGGCGGGCGTGCCGGCCGGCCCGGCCTCCGTCCGCCGCACATCCTACGGACACCGGGGCCTGGCGGCCGGCCCGGCCCCCGCTGCCGGGCGAGCCTGGTCGCCGGCGCCGCGGCCCCAAGACCGGCTCAGCCGGCGGGCTCGCGCCCGGTCGCCCCGGCGATGGCGGACATCGCCATGCGGAGCAGCAGCCCGGCCATGGCGGGCCGCTCGAGCCGGGCGCTGTGCGGCGTGGAGTTGATGAGACCGAAGACGGCGTGTGCGGCTGCGAGCGCCGTCGCGCCGTCGGTCCCGCCGCCGGCGGCGACGATGGCGTCGACCCAGATCTGCACGTAGGCGCGCTGCAGCCGGCGGACACGCCGCTGCTCGGTCGGAGCGAGCGCGCCGAGGTCCCGGCTCTGCAGGACGATCAGCGTGGGGTTGTCGAGGGCGAAGGTCACGTGCCAGTCGACGAGGGCGTGGACGGCGTCCCACCCCGTGGCGTCGACCAGCCGGGCCCGGCCCCCGGCCAGCAGCGACCGGCTCACGTCCACCAGCAGCGCGGACAGGATCGCCTCCTTGCTGCGGAAGTACCGGTAGACGGCGGGACCGGTCATCCCTATCGCCGCCCCCAGGTCGTCGATGGAGGAGCCGTGGAAGCCGTGGGAGGCGAAGAGCTGCGCGGCGGCAGCGAGGATCTGTGCCCGCCGGAGGTCGCTCGGACGGGCGGGGGAGGTGCTGCCGGCGGGCGCGCGGGGCGGGGCCATGGAGCCATGGTAGGTGGTCGACACCGGCATGAACGATCGCTAACATGGTTGCTGTTAACGATCATTAATTCCGTTCTGGCGAGGAGCGTGGCCGATGGTCTCGCGCTGGCGCATGCGAAGCGGGTGCTGAGGCGGTGAACGTCGACGACGACGTGCCCGTGCTGCGCAGCGGCGTCGACCTGTCGTCCGACGCCGCCCGCGCCAACGCCGAGGCCCACGCCGCGCTGGGACGCGAGCTGTCGGACAAGCTGGCGTGGGCTCGGGCCGGCGGCCCGGAGGAGTCGAGGCGCCGGCACGAGGAGCGGGGCAAGCTGCTGCCCAGGACGCGCGTCGAGCGGCTCCTCGACCCCGGCTCGCCGTTCCTGGAGCTCTCTGCGCTCGCCGCGCTCGGCATGTACGGTGACGACGCCCCCGCAGCCGGCATCGTGACGGGGATCGGCCGGGTCGCCGGGCGCGCGTGCGTCGTGGTGGCCAACGACGCCACGGTGAAGGGCGGCACGTACTTCCCCATGACGGTGAAGAAGCACCTCCGCGCCCAGGAGGTCGCCTTGCAGAACCGCCTGCCGTGCATCTACCTGGTCGACTCGGGCGGTGCGTTCCTGCCCATGCAGGACGAGGTGTTCCCCGACCGGGAGCACTTCGGTCGGATCTTCTACAACCAGGCGACCATGTCGTCGATGGGGATCCCGCAGATCGCCGCGGTGCTCGGGTCGTGCACCGCCGGCGGTGCGTACGTGCCGGCGATGAGCGACGAGGCCGTCATCGTGCGCGGCCAGGGGACGATCTTCCTGGGCGGCCCACCCCTGGTCAAGGCGGCGACGGGCGAGGTGGTCACGGCAGAGGAGCTCGGCGGCGGCGAGCTGCACGCCCGGGTGTCGGGGGTGACCGACCACCTGGCCGAGGACGACGACGACGCCCTGCGCCGGGTCCGCGCCATCGTGGCAACGCTCGGCCCCAGGCCGAGCCCGCCGTGGGACGTGGCCGCCCCGGAGGAGCCCGCCGCGGACCCCGCCGGCATCACCGCGGTGGTGCCCACCGACTTCCGCACGCCCTACGAGGTCAGGGACCTCCTGGCCCACCTGGTCGACGGCAGCCGGTTCCTGGAGTTCAAGCGCGAGTTCGGCAGGACGCTGGTCACCGGCTTCGCCCGGATCCACGGCCATCCCGTGGGCATCGTGGCGAACCAGGGCGTCCTGTTCAGCGAGTCCGCCCTGAAGGGCGCGCACTTCGTCCAGCTCTGCGACCAGCGGCGGGTCCCCCTGGTCTTCCTCCAGAACATCAGCGGCTTCATGGTCGGACGCGACTACGAGGCGGGTGGCATCGCCAAGCACGGGGCCAAGATGGTGACGGCCGTCGCGTGCGCCCGGGTGCCGAAGTTCACCGTGGTGGTCGGCGGCTCGTTCGGCGCCGGGAACTACAGCATGTGCGGACGGGCCTACGGGCCGCGCTTCCTGTGGACGTGGCCGAACGCCCGCATCTCCGTCATGGGCGGCGAGCAGGCCGCGTCGGTCCTGGCGACCGTGCGGCGGGACCAGATCGAGGGTTCCGGCCGGACCTGGTCCGCCGACGACGAGGAGGCGTTCAAGGCGCCGATCCGGGCCCAGTACGAGCAGCAGGGCCACCCGTTCCACGCGACGGCGCGGCTGTGGGACGACGGGGTGATCCACCCCGCCGACACCAGGACGGTGCTGGCGCTGGGCCTGTCCGCCGCCGCCAACGCCCCGCTGGGTCCCGTGGCCTACGGGACCTTCCGGATGTGAGGGCGGGGGAGCCGATGTTCGACACCGTGCTGGTCGCCAACCGGGGCGAGATCGCCGTCCGGGTCCTGCGGACCCTCCGGCACCTCGGCATCCGCGGCGTCGCCGTCTACAGCGATGCCGACGCCGGCAGCCGGCACGTGGCGGAGGCCGACGAGGCCTACCGCATCGGTCCCGGGCCGGCGCTCGACAGCTACCTGCGCACGGACGCGATCCTCGGCGCGGCCGAGCGCAGCGGCGCCGACGCCGTCCACCCCGGGTACGGGTTCCTCTCCGAGCGGGCGTCGTTCGCCCGGGCGTGCGCGGCGGCCGGCGTGACGTTCATCGGCCCGCCCGCAGAGGCGATCGAGCTGATGGGCGACAAGATCCGCGCCAAGCTCCTGGCCGCCGAGACCGGGGTCCCCGTCGTGCCCGGCCGTGCCGAGCCGGGGCTCACCGACGACGACCTCCTCGCCGCAGCAGGGGAGATCGGGTTCCCGGTCCTCCTCAAGCCCTCGGCCGGAGGAGGCGGCAAGGGCATGCACCGGGTGGACGACGCCAGCGCGCTCCGCGCCGCCATCGAGACCGCCCGCCGCGAAGCGCGTGGGGCGTTCGGGGACGACAGCCTGTTCGTGGAGCGCTGGGTCGACCGGCCGCGCCACGTGGAGATCCAGGTGTTCGCCGACCGGCACGGGGCGGTGGTGCACCTGGGCGAGCGCGAGTGCAGCCTGCAGCGGCGCCACCAGAAGATCGTGGAGGAGGCCCCCAGCCCGGCGCTCGACGACACGACCAGGAAGGCCATGGCGGGCCACGCCGTCGCCCTCGCCCGCCGGTGCGGGTACGTCGGCGCGGGGACGGTGGAGTTCGTGGTCCCCTCGGCGAGCCCCGACACCTTCTACTTCCTCGAGATGAACACGCGGCTGCAGGTCGAGCACCCGGTCACGGAGCTGGTCACGGGCCTCGACCTGGTGGAGCTCCAGCTGCGCGTGGCCGCGGGCGAGCGGCTCCCGTTCGCCCAGGAAGAGGTGACGTGGCGCGGCCACGCCGTCGAGGCCCGGGTGTACGCCGAGGACCCGGCCAGCGGGTTCCTGCCGACCGGCGGTCCCGTGCTCGCCTGCGCGGAGCCGGCCGGGCCCGGGGTCAGGGTGGACTCGGGCATCGGCGCCGGCACCACGGTGAGCACGCTGTACGACCCGATGCTGGCGAAGGTGGTGGCGTGGGCACCCGAGCGCGACGGGGCGCGCCGCCGGCTCCGCAGGGCCCTGGGCCAGACGGCAGTGCTGGGGCTGCGCACCAACGTCGCCTTCCTGCGGAGCCTGCTCGCCGACGCGGACGTCGTCGCCGGGACGCTCGACACCGGACTGGTCGACCGCCACGCCGCCAGCGTCCTCGGCACCGGCACCGGCACCGGCACCGGCGGCGCGGGGAGCGGTGGGGCGGACCGCGGTGGGGACGACCCGCAGCTCGGAGCGGGCCGGCATGCCCTCGGAGCCGTCGGGCCCCTCGTGGCCGCGGCGGTGGCCGACGCCACGGACCGGACGACCGCCCTTGCCGGTCCGTCCGAGTCCCGAGCCGACCGCTGGCAGGTCGCGGACGGGTGGCGGCTCGGCGAGCGCGCCTGGGACGTCCGGCGCTACGAGGTGGACGGCGGGCGGCCCGTGACGGTGCGGGTCCGCCGCGCCGCGGCGGCGGGGGACGAGCCCGGCGCCTGGGACGTCGAGATCGACGGACCCGACGGCATCGTGGCCGTCGACGGCGCGCGCGTGTCGACGGACGGGGCACGGCTCACGCTCGCCGCCTGCGGGCGGACGCGCCACTTCCTCCACGCCCGGCAGGGCACGGCGCGCTGGCTCGGCTCCGGCGGGACGGCGTGGTCGCTGCGCGCGGCGCGCAGCACGCCCGGCAGCCGAGGTGGCGAGGGAACCGGCGGCACCGGCGGTGCGGTGCGCAGCCCGATGCCGGGACAGGTGGCGGCCGTCGCCGTGGCCCCCGGCGACGTCGTCGCCGCCGGTGACCCCCTCGTGATGGTCGAGGCGATGAAGATGGAGCACACGCTGTCGGCGCCCGTGGACGGGGTGGTGACCGAGGTGGCCGCCGAGGTCGGCGCGCAGGTCGGCATGGACGAGGTCCTCGTGGTGGTGTCGTCGGCGCGACCGGGCACGCCGGGCACGTCGGAGGCGCCGGGCACGCCGGGCACGTCGGAGGCGCCGGGCGCTCCGGGCACGTCGGAGGCGCCGGGCGCTCCGGGCACGTCGGAGGCGCCGGGCGCTCCGGGAACGTCGGAGGCGCCGGGTGCGCCCGCCGGCGCCGACGGGCGGCACCGGCGGGCCGGGGACGGTGCACGGTGAGCGGGCAGGGGTTCGGCCGCGTGCCGCTGCCCGGCCTCCCCCGGCGGGTGGTCGTGCACGACGTCGGCCCGCGCGACGGCCTGCAGAACGAGGCGGCCTTCGTCCCCACCGCGGTGAAGGCCGAGCTCGTGCGCCGCCTGTACGACGCAGGACTGCCGTCCGTGGAGGTCACGAGCTTCGTCCTGCCCGAGTGGGTCCCGCAGCTCGCCGACGCCGAGGAGCTCGTCGCCGCGCTCCCCGGCGACGCGCTCGAGCGCTCGACGGTGCTCGTGCCGAACCGCCGCGGCCTGGACCGGGCCCTGGCGTGCGGGGTGCGGCGCGTCGCCGTGTTCGCTAGCGCCACGGAGTCCTTCTCGGCTCGGAACCTGAACCGCACGATCGGCGAGTCGCTGGCCATGTGCGCCCCCGTGGTCGCGCGGGCGACCGCCGCCGGCGCCACCGTGCGAGCGTACGTGTCGATGTGCTTCGGCGATCCCTGGGAGGGCGCGGTGGCGCCGGCAGACGTCGTCTCGGTCGGCTGCCGCCTGCTCGACATGGGCTGCTCCGAGCTGAGCCTCGGCGACACCACCGGCGTGGCCACGCCGGGCCAGGTGGTCGCCGTGCTCGACGCCCTCGGCGACGCCGGCGTGGCGGTCGAGCGCATCGCCGTGCACTTCCACGACACCTACGGCCAGGCGCTCGCCAACACGCTCGTCGCCCTGCAGCACGGCGTGACGACCGTCGACGCCAGCGCTGGCGGGCTCGGCGGCTGCCCCTACGCGCTCGGGGCGACGGGCAACCTCGCCACCGAGGACCTCGCGTGGCAGCTCGCCGGCCTCGGCGTCGAGACCGGCGTCGACCTCGACCGGCTCGTCGAGACCAGCCGCTGGCTCGCCGGGCATCTCGGCCGCCCCAGCCCCTCCCGGGTGGTCGCGGCGCGAAGCGCAGGAAGGAACCGATGACCTCGAACGCCGCACCCCCAGCATCCCGGCTTTCCGACGAGCACCAGGAGCTCCGCAGGACGGTGGAGCGCTTCGCCCGCTCGGAGGTGGCCCCGGTCATCGGCGACTACTACGAGCGCAAGGCCTTCCCGTACGAGCTGGTGGCGCGGATGGGGGCGCTCGGGCTCTTCGGCCTGCCCTTCCCCGAGGACTACGGCGGCATGGGCGGCGACTACTTCGCCCTCTGCCTGGCGCTCGAGGAGCTGGCCCGGGTCGACTCGTCGGTCGCCATCACCCTCGAGGCCGGTGTGGGGCTCGGTGCCATGCCCATCTACCGGTTCGGGACCGAGGAGCAGCGGCGGCAGTGGCTCCCCCGGCTGTGCGCGGGCACCATGCTCGGCGCCTTCGGCCTGACCGAGCCCGACGGCGGGACCGACGCCGGCGCCACCCGGACGACCGCCCGGCGCGAGGGCGACGCATGGGTCGTGAACGGGACCAAGGCGTTCATCACCAACTCCGGGACCGACATCACCGGGTTGGTCACCGTGACGGCCGTGACGAGCGGGCCGGGCGAGCCGAAGGCCATCTCCGCCATCATCGTGCCGGCGGGGACCCCCGGGTTCACGGTGGCGCCGCAGTACTCCAAGGTGGGCTGGTCGGCGTCCGACACCCACGAGCTGTCCTTCGTGGACTGCCGGGTGCCGGCGGCGAACCTGCTCGGCGAGGAGGGCCGCGGGTACGCGCAGTTCCTGCAGATCCTGGACGAGGGGCGGATCGCCATCGCCGCGCTGTCCACCGGCCTCGCCCAGGGGTGCATCGACGAGTGCCGGCGCTACGCGGCGGAGCGGCACGCCTTCGGGCGGTCGATCGGCCAGTACCAGGCCATCCAGTTCAAGCTCGCCGACATGGAGGTCCGGGCGCACACGGCGCGCCTCGCCTACTACGAGGCGGCACGGCTGATGGCTGCGGGCGAGCGGTTCAAGAAGGAAGCGGCCATCGCCAAGCTGGTCGCCTCCGAGGCGGCGATGGCCAACGCCCGCGAGGCCACGCAGGTCTTCGGCGGGTACGGGTTCATGAACGAGACGCCGGTCGGCAGGTTCTACCGCGACGCCAAGATCCTGGAGGTCGGCGAGGGGACGTCGGAGGTGCAGCGCATGCTGATCGCCCGCGAGATGGGTGTCGGGGGGTAGGTCATGGGAAAGGTCGTCGGATCGGCGGCCGAGGCGGTCGCCGACATCGCGGACGGCTCGACCCTCGCCGTCGGCGGGTTCGGGCTCTGCGGGATCCCCACCGTGCTCATCCAGGCGCTCCTGGACGCCGGCACGACGGACCTGCGCGTCGTCTCGAACAACTGCGGCGTCGACGACTGGGGGCTCGGGACGCTCCTGGCCGAGCGGCGGATCAGCCGCATGACCAGTTCGTACGTCGGCGAGAACAAGGAGTTCGCCCGCCAGTTCCTGTCGGGCGAGCTCGAGGTGGAGCTGATCCCCCAAGGGACGCTGGCCGAGCGCCTGCGCGCCGGGGGCGCCGGGATACCGGCGTTCTACACCCCGGCAGGCGTCGGCACCCTCGTGGCCGACGGTGGCCTGCCCTGGCGCTACGCCCCGGACGGGTCGGTCGCCGTGGCGTCGCCCCCGAAGGAGGTCCGGCGATTCGGCGAGCGCGACCACGTCCTCGAGCACGGCATCGTCACCGACTTCGCCATCGTCCGGGCCAGCCGCGGCGACAGCGAGGGCAACCTGGTGTTCCACTCCTCCACCCGCAACTTCAACCCGCTGTGCGCGATGGCGGGCCGGGTCACCGTCGCCGAGGTCGAGGAGCTGGTCGACGCCGGCGAGATCGACGCCGACCACGTCCACCTGCCCGGGATCTTCGTGCAGCGCGTCGTCGTGGTGCCCGACGGCTCCGGCAAGCGCATCGAGAAGGAGACGGTCCGCTGCGGAGGTGCCGGACGATGAGCCTCACGCGCGAGGAGCTGGCCGCCCGGGTGGCCATGGAGCTGTGGGACGGCGCCTACGTCAACCTGGGGATCGGCCTGCCGACGCTGGTCCCCGAGGTGGTCCCGCCAGGCGTCCACGTCACCTTGCAGAGCGAGAACGGCATCCTGGGGGTCGGGCCCTACCCGCTCGAGGGCGAGCAGGACCCCGACCTCATCAACGCCGGCAAGGAGACCGTCACCACGCTCCCCGGGGCGTCGTTCTTCGACTCGTCGCTCTCGTTCGGGATGATCCGCGGCGGGCACATCGACATGGCCATCCTGGGCGCCATGCAGGTGTCGGAGTCCGGCGACCTGGCCAACTGGATGATCCCCGGCAAGATGGTGAAGGGCATGGGCGGCGCCATGGACCTCGTCCACGGGGCCAAGCGGGTCGTCGTCATGATGGAGCACGTCGCCAGGGACGGATCGCACAAGATCGTGCGGACCTGCACCCTTCCCCACACCGGCCGCCGGGTCGTCGACCGGATCATCACCGACCTCGCCGTGATCGACGTGCGGGCCGACGGCCTGTGGCTCACGGAGGTGGCGCCGGGCGTCGGCGTCGACGACGTGGCGGAGGCCACCGGCGCGCCGCTCCACGTCGACGGCGAGCCCGCTGCGATGGCGCTCGGCCCGCCGGGCGGCGCTCCCGCCGGGAGGTCCCGTTGACGCCGGGTGCCGGCAGGCAACCGGGCGGCGCTCCCGCCGGGAGGTCCCGTTGACGCCGGGCCCCGGCAGGCAGCCAGGCGAGGTCGCGGGCGCGCGGCGCTCGGGGGCGAGGGGGGTCCGGTGACGGCACGGGGGCGAGTCGTGGTGGTCGGGTTCGGCGCGGCCGGCGCGGCGGCGGCCGTCACCGCCTGCCGCGGCGGCGCCTCGGTGCTCGTGCTCGAGAAGCAGCCCGCCGCGGCGCACACGCCGAGCACGCGGATGTCCGGCGGTCTCGTCATGGGCCTGCGAGACGCCGTCGCCGGTGCCCGCTACCTGGACGGCTGCGCCGGCGGCATGGTCCCCGAGCCGGTGTCACGGGCGTGGGCCGAGCGCGCGGCCGGGCTGGTGGCGTGGCTCTCGGCACTGGATCCCGCCATGGAGCTCAGCCCGGTGGGGGGAGCCGAGCAGCCCGAGGTCGAGGGATCAGGCTCGTTCTTGGTCGTTCAG
>JAJZYI010000130.1 GCA_021798135.1 Actinomycetes bacterium
GTCGGCGCCTGCTCTGCCGGGCGACCGGCGGCGCCGCGCCGGTCCGCGGGCCGGGTCGGTCAGCCTCGGGGGGCGGCCTCGCGGCGATCCCCGTCCTCCGGCGCCGCCCCGGCTGCGTGCGCGGCCCGGCCGGCCAGCGGCGGCGGCAGTGGCCGGGCATGGACCAGGGCCAGCCGCCGGGTGGGGCGGGTGAGGGCGACGTAGAGCGCGCGCAGGCCCTGGGTGGACTCCTCGGCGACCGCGGCGGGCTCGACGACCACGACGGCGTCGAACTCCAGCCCGTTGGCCAGGTCGACCGGGAGCAGGCTCAGCGGGGCGCCGAGCCCGTCCCGCCGCGGGTCGCTGGCGCTCACCCCGGCGGCGTCGAGCCCGACGGCGAGGTCGCCGATGAGCGACGCCGGCGCGAGGACCGCCGCCGTCCCCGGCGCCACCTCCTCCACGAGGTCCCGGGCCACCGCCACCACGGCGCCGACAAGGTCGCCGCGCCCGCCCACGCCCACCACCGCGGGCGGCACGCCGGTGCGCCGGACCGGCGTCGGGGGCACCAGGCCGGGAGCCGCCGCCGCCAGGACCGGGGCCGCGATGTCGACCACCTCGGCGGGCGTGCGGTAGCTGACGGTCAGCTCCACCTGCCGGTGCGGGCGCTGGCGCGGCAGGTGGCGGATGACCTCGTCCCACCCGGCCGGCGACCACGGTCCGGTCGCCTGCCCGATGTCGCCGACCACCGTGATGGAGCCGGAGATGGACCGCCGGGCCACCATGCGCAGCTCCATCGGCGAGAGGTCCTGCGCCTCGTCCACCACGATGTGGCCGTAGGCGCGCACCGCCTCGGCGTCGGCGTCGCGCTGGCGGCGCGGCCCGAGGTGGACCCGCGCCTCGTCGATGAGCGGCAGGTCCGCCGCCGTCCACGGGACCTCGTGCAGCGCCGTGCTCCGGCTCCGGACGAGCGAGCGCTGCTCCTCGGGCGTGAGGGTGCCGCGGCCGGCCGCCGCCAGCAGCGCAGGGGCGCCGAACAGGTCGTGGAGCAGCTCCTCGGCGCTCAGCCGGGGCCACACGCGGTCCAGCGCGTCGGCCAGCGCCGGCACGCGCAGCAGCGACCGGCCGACCTCGGACAGGTCGCGCTGCTCCCCGGCCGCCCCGGCCGTCACCGGGACCGCCGGACCGCCGGCACCGCCGGCACCTCCGGACACGGGCGCCCCGCCGGCACCTCCGGACACGGGCGCCACCCCGGCACCTCCGGACACGGGCGCCACCCCGGCACCTCCGGACACGGGCGCCCCCCCGGCACCTCCGGACACGGGCAGGCCGCCGGGAGGTCCGCCGGGCCGGTCCCCGTCGCCGACCGGGCCCCCGACACCGGCACGGGCCCCCGGGCCGGCGAGGCCCTCCACCCGCCGTTCGTACTCGTCGGCGAGGCGACGGACGACCAGCTGCTCGACCAGCCGGCGCCTGGCGTTGTGGGTGCCCGGTCGCCGGCGCACGGCGGCGACGATCTCGGCGGTGTCCTCCGGCCTGAGCTGCAGCGTCACGGCGCCGAAGGGGACGGCCACGGGGCGACGCAGGGGACGCTGGCGGGTCCGCACCGCACGGGCGACGACCCGGGCCATGCGGGGATCGCCCTTCAACCGGGCCACGCTCGGAGCATCCTCGCCACGCACGGTGGCGGACCGGACGAGCCCGCCGACGGTCGACAGGGTGACCCCGCTCTCCCCCAGCGACGGCAGCACCTGCTCGATGTAGCGCAGGAACAGGGGGTTGGGCCCGATCACGAGCACGCCCTGGCGCTCCAGGGGGAACCGGTGCGTGTAGAGCAGGTACGCGGCCCGGTGGAGGGCGACCGCCGTCTTGCCCGTGCCGGGTCCACCCTGGACCACGAGGACCCCGGCGAGCGGGGACCGGATGATCTCGTCCTGCTCGCGCTGGATGGTGGCCACGATGTCGCGCATGGAGCCGGTGCGGGCGCCCTGGAGGGCGGCGAAGAGCGCACCCGGCCCGCCCATCGGCAGCTCGCCGTCGGCCTCACCGCCGGCCGCGCCCCCGGGGACGAACCGCTCGTCCTCGATCCCGGTGATGCGCCTGCCCTGCGCGGCCAGGTGACGACGCAGCACCAGGCCCATGGGGTCCCGGCCGGTGGCCCGGTAGAACGGCTCCGCGACGGGCGCCCGCCAGTCGACGACCAGCGGCTCCAGGCCGTCCCCGGACACCCCCAGGCGCCCGATGTGGAACACCTCGGGCGGTCCCCCGTCGGCCTGCCGGTCGATGCGCCCGAAGCACAGGGCCTGGTCGCCGATGTCGAGCTGGTCGAGCCGGGCCAGGCTGGTGCGCACGATGACGTCGCGCTCGGCGCGGAACTGGTGCGTGCCGCCGCGCCCCTGGTCGAGCACCGACCGCAGGAGCTGCTCGGTCTCGGACCGCAGCTGCTGGAGCCGGCGGTACGCCAAGTCGACGTGCGCCTGTTCGGCCTGGAGCTCGGTGTCCATCGCTTGCTCGGCCCCTTCTCACCCGGACGACGGTGAACCTCCGATCATACGCGCCGGGTGCCGCGGCCGGGCCGGTGCCCGCTCCGTCCGCCGCTCCCACTGCGGATAGCGTCGTCGCATGCCCGCACCAGGTCAGGACGGCGGCGAGGAGCCCCGGTTCCTGCGCGCCTGCCGGGGGCTCCCCGTCGACCGGGTGCCGGTGTGGTTCATGCGCCAGGCCGGGCGGGCGCTGCCCGAGTACCGGGCCGCTCGCGGCACCGGCAGCATCCTGCAGGCCATCGCCGACCCCGCCCTGGTCGCCGAGCTCACCCTGCAGCCCGTCCGCCGGTACGGCGTCGACGCCGCCATCCTCTTCTCGGACATCGTCGTCCCGGTCGCCGCCGTCGGGTTCGGGGTCGACGTGGAGCCCGGCCGCGGGCCGGTCGTCGCCGAGCCGTTCCGCAGCGCCAGGGACCTCGACCGGCTCCGCCCGCTCGAGCCCGAGGTGGACACCCCGGCCGTCGTGGAGGCGACGCGCCTGGCGGTGGACCTGCTGCGCCCGCTCGGGGTCCCGCTCATCGGCTTCGCCGGCGCGCCGTTCACCGTGGCGAGCTACCTCGTCGAAGGCGGGCCCTCGCGCACCTACGCCCGCACCAAGGCCCTGATGCACGGGGACCCTGCGCTGTGGGCCGCGCTGACCGACCGCCTGGCCGACCTGGCCGTGGCCTCGCTGCTGTCCCAGGTGGCGGCCGGCGCCGCTGCCGTGCAGCTCTTCGACAGCTGGGCCGGCGCCCTGTCACCGCAACAGTACGAGCGGTTCGCCCGGCCGGCGAGCGCCAAGGTGCTCGCCGCCGTGGCGGGGGCCGGCGTGCCCCGCATCCACTTCGGCGTCGGCACCGGGGAGCTGCTCCCCCAGATGGCCGCGGCGGGCGCGGACGTCGTGGGGGTCGACTGGCGGGTGCCGCTGGACGAGGCCCGCCGCCGCGTGGGGTCCGGCCGGGCGCTGCAGGGGAACCTCGATCCCGCGCTGTGCCTGGCGCCGTGGCCTGCGGTCGAGGAGGCTGCCCTCGACGTCCTCGCCCGCGGCGGCGGCACCGGCCACATCTTCAACCTCGGTCACGGCGTCCTGCCCGAGACCGACCCGGACGTGCTGGAGCGCCTGGTCGCACTGGTGCACGACACCCCGGCCGGCACCCTCTCCCGCCCTCCGGCCGCGGGCCCGGGCGGCGGCAGCGGGCGCGACCCGGAGGCTGGCCCGTCCGCGTGGTCCGCCGAGGGGCGCCGGTGAGCCCTCCGGCGCCCGGAGCGACGCGCGCGGCCGGGCCGACGGGGGGATCGCCCGGCACGCCGCTGGTGGCCGTCGTCGGCGGCGGCATCGCCGGGTTGGCCGCGGCACGGGCGCTGGCTGCCGCCGGTGCCCGGGTGGTGGTGCTGGAGTCGGGACCGACCCTCGGCGGCAAGATCCGCTCGGCCACCGTGGGCGGCGTGCCCGTCGACGTGGGGCCGGACGCCTTCGTGGCGCGGCGGCCCGAGGCGGTGGAGCTCTGCCGGGCCGTCGGGCTGGCAGACGACCTGGTCGCGCCCGGTGCGGCGGGTGCCGCCATCTGGGCGCGCGGGCGCCTGCGACCGCTGCCCGCCGGGATCGTGCTCGGGGTGCCGACCCGGCTGCTCCCGCTCGCCCGCTCGGGCATCCTCAGCCCCGCCGGCACGGCGCGCGCCTCGCTCGACCTGCTGGCGCGGTCCCCGGCGCCGCGGCCGGGCGGCACGGGGACCGACGGCGGCCCGGCACACGGCGGCACCGGCGACGACTCCGTCGCCGCCGTCGTCGAGCGGCACCTCGGTCGGCAGGTGGCCCGGCGGCTGGCCGACCCGCTGGTCGGTGGCATCAACGCCGGCCCCACCACGGCCATGAGCGCGGCGGCGGTGTTCCCCGCGCTCCTGCAGGCCGACCGGGCGGGCGGCAGCCTGATGCGGCGCCTGCGGCCGCCACGCGACGCACGCGACCAGGGTGCCGGCCCGGTCCTGCTGACCGTCCGGGGCGGGCTCGGCCGCGTGGTGGAGCGCCTGGCGTCCGCCCTCACCGCCGGCGGCGTCGTCATCCGCACCTCCTCGGCAGTCGAGCGCGTGGTGCCGAGGTGCGACCGGGGCCGCTGGGCCTGGCAGGTCGACGTGCCCGGCGGGCCGGTCACCGCCCAGGGCGTGGTCCTGGCCGTGCCGGCACCGGTGGCGGCACGGCTGCTGCGGCCCGCACCGGGCACGGGTGCCGGAGCGGCCGGCCCCGAGGACAGCAGCGAGGGCGGAGGCAGCACCACGAACCTCGTGCCGGGGGGCAGCGGCAGCGGCAGCGGCACCACCACGAACCTCGTGCCGGGCGGCGGCAGCAGCGTGCCAGGCGGCCCGGAACGGGCGCAGGCGGTGGCACACGCCCTCGAGCGTCTGGCGACCTCGCTCGCAGCGGTGGAGCACGCCTCGGTGAGCGCCGTCACGTACGCGTTCGACGCCTCCGGCCCCGCTGCTCGCTGGCTGCACGCACCGGGCACCGGCTACCTGGTGCCGACCGAGCAGGGGCTGCTCGCCACCGGGGTGACCTGGCTGTCGACCAAGTGGCCCCACCTCGCCGCCGAGGGGCGGGTCCTGGTCCGGGTGTCGGCCGGCCGCTACGGCGACGACCGGGCCGGCCACCTGGACGACGGCGCGCTGGCCCGGCGCCTGCTGGCCGAGCTCCGCGCGACCGCGGGGGACGTCGACGATCCCGTGGACACCCTGGTGACCCGATGGGCCGGCGCCTTCCCGCAGTACCGGGTGGGCCACCAGGAGTGGCTGGCTCGCGTCACCGCCCTGACCGCTGCGATCCCCGCCCTGGGTGTGGCCGGCGCCAGCTTCGAGGGCGTGGGCATCCCCGCCTGCATCGGCTCCGGCGAGCGAGCCGCTGGCCGGGTCGCCGACGGCCTGGGCCTGGGTGACCGGTGATGCGCCCGCCCTGGCACCAGGCCCGGAACGCTGGCACCGGCGGCGCCGCACCGGCCGGCACCGGCGCCACCGCACCCGCAGGCACCGGCAGCACCGCACCGGCGGGCACCGCACCTGCCGCCACCGCCACCGCACCCGCAGGCACCGGCAGCACCGCACCGGCGGGCACCGCACCTGCCGCCACCGCACCCACCGCCACCGCACCCACCGCCACCGCACCCACCGCCACCGCACCCACCGGCACCGCACCCACCGGCACCGCACCCACCGGCACCGCACCCACCGGCACCGGTACCAGCACCGCCGGCAGCGGCACCGCACCTGCCGGTACCGCACCGGCCAGCACCTCACCTGCCAGCACGGGCAGCCCGCCGGCGGGCGGGCGCCTCGGCGCTGGCCGGCGGCGCCGCGGCAGCGTGACGCTGCCCTCGGTCGTGGCCGGCCTGCTCATGGCGCTCTCGTTGCCCCCGTGGGGCTGGTGGCCGCTCGCCTTCGTGGGCGCCGCCGTCTTCTGCTGGAGGATCGACGGCCTCCGGGCTCGCGCCAGGCTGGCAGCGGGCTGGGCCCTGGGCATCGGGATGTTCGTCCCGGGCTTGTGGTGGGCACTGTCGTTCAACGTCTACGGCGGGATCGTGCTGATGGCCGCCGAGGCGCTGGCTCCGGCGCTCGGCGCCCTGGCCGTCCCGCCCCGGCGCGGACGCGTCCTCGCGCTCCCCGCCGCGATGGTCCTCGCCGAGTGGCTGCGCGACACGGCCCCCTTCGGCGGGCTGCCCATGGGCAGCGTGGCGCTCGGCCAGGCGGCCGGCCCCCTGGCCGTCGCCGCCAGGCTCGGCGGCCCGCTGCTCCTGGTGGGCCTCACCTGGCTGGTCGGGTCCGGCCTGGCAGCGCTCGCCGAAGCCGCCGTGGCCGCCCGGCACGCCGGCGACGGCCGGCGCCTGGCCCTGCGGGAGCGGCCTCGGCCGCCGGGCACCCCGCAGCCGCCGTTGCGGGCCACGTCCAGGTTGCTCGCCGCCGGCGCAGCCGCCCTCCTCGCCGTGGTGGCCGTCGTCGTCGCCGCGGGGCTGAGCCCCGACGGGGGTCCCGACGCGGGCACGGTGCGCGTGGCCTCGGTCCAGGGCGGGGGCCGGCGCGGCGTCAGCCAGGCCGAGGTCGCCGCGTCCACGGTCTTCGCCGCCCAGCTGGCCGCCACCGCCGCCATCCCGGCACACGACGGCGGGCACCCGCCCACCCTGGTGGTGTGGCCCGAGGACGTGGTGGCGCTGCCCGGGCCGCTGGCCGGCAGCCCGGCGCGGGCGGTGCTGCAGGCGACCGCCCGGCGCCTCCACGCCAGCATGGTCGTGGGCGTCACCGAGGACGTCGGCGCCACCCACTTCCGCAACGAGGCGGTGGCCCTGTCGCCCAGCGGCGCCGTCCTGGGCCACTACGAGAAGGTCCACCGGGTCCCCTTCGGCGAGTACGTCCCCGACCGGGGGTTCTTCTCGCACCTCGCCAACCTGTCCGCCGTACCCCGCGACGCCATCCCCGGCCACGGCGACGGCATCCTGGCGACGCCTGCCGCCCGGCTGGGCACGATGATCTCGTTCGAGGTGTTCTTCTCCGGGCGCGGCCGCGACCCGGTCCGCCACGGCGCGGACCTGCTGGTGGTCCCCACCAACACGTCCTCGTACGTCACCAGCCAGGTCCCGTCGCAGGAGATCGCCGCCGACCGCCTGCAGGCCATCGCCGAGGGCCGCTACCTCGTCCAGGCCGCGCCGACCGGCTACTCGGACGTGGTGACGCCCAACGGGACCGTCCTCGGGCGGTCCCCGCTGGGCCGGCGCAGCGTGGTGGTGGCCGACGTCGCCCTCCGCCACGGCCTCACCGCCTTCGCCCGCGGCGGCTCGCTGCCCGTGGGCGTCGCCGCCGCCGCCGCCGTCGCCGCCGCGTGGGCGGCGGATGTCGGTCGCCGGCGGCGCTCGGCCCGGCCTGCGGACTGAGCGGGGAGCGTTCCGGGCTCCGCCCCCAGGCCAGCCCCACCTGCCGGGCCCCGGCAGGCCCCGGCAGGATCGCCGGTCACTCGTAGTAGCCGGAGTGGATGTAAACGCAGGGGACGCCGGCTCGGTGGAACATGTCGCGGTTGCGCGGGTCGTCCTCGAAGGCGAGGACCGGCTCGAGGCCGGCCCGGCGGAGCTGGCCGACCACCGCCTCCTTGAAGGCGGCGGCGCGCTGGTACTCCCCGCGGTCGCGCATGACGAGCACGTCCCACCGCAGCCCGTAGCGCTCGAGCCAGGCAAGGGTCTGTGGCCGCACCCGCAGCGGCCGGCCCGTCAGCAGCACGACCAGCAGCGAGCGGTCCAGGAGCTCGAGCAGCCGGGCGATCTCGGTGACGAGCGGGTCGTCGCCGCAGGCGTCGAAGAACGCGTCCCAGTCCCGGCGGCCGCGCTCCAGGTAGTGCTGGCGGCCGGCCGCGTCGGAGAGCACCCCGTCGATGTCGAAGACGACGGCGCGCCCAGGGCCCCGCTGGCCGGCGCGCCAGCACCAGTTCGCGGGGCAGCCCCCGGGCGGTGAGCCGGGGTCCGCTGCGGCGCCACCCTGCGGGCTCGTCCCGGTCATCACGCTCCCTCCGCTCTGGCGGCTCCCGGTGGCGGGCCGCCGCACACCGCCGGTGCGGTGCCGCCACCAGCCTGGCCCCGGCGCCACACCTGCGCCACACCGGCGCACGCCGGAACGGGCCGGGGCCGGCGCCGCAACCACGACCGTTCGACCTGCCAGAATGGCTGGGCCATGGGTGACGTCGCCATGCACCGGCCCGAGCGGGCCACGCTCCGGGTCGCCATGGGGCGCCGGGTCGCCGTGCTGGCGAACCTCCTGCTCACGCCCGATGCCAGCCCGGCCACCACCTGGGCGGCCAACGCCCTCGCCAGGATCCTCGACGAGTGGGACGGTCCGGGGAGCTTCGTCGTGGCCGGCAACCTGTTCGACCTGCGACGCACGGCGGGCGCCACCCCCGGTCCCGGCCCGACGGACGTCGACCGGGCCCTGCGGGCGCACCCCCGACTGCGCGACGCCCTCGAGCGCTTCGCCGGCGGTGACGGCCGCCAGGTCATCTGCCTGCCCGGCCACGCCGACGGCCTGCTCGCCCGGTGCGCGGGCAGCCGGGCCGCCCTGCAGGCGCTCGGGGTGTCGGTGGCCACCGGCGTGGAGGTCGTCCTCGACACGGCAGGGGGCACGCGGGTCGTCGAGATCGAGGCAGGCGTGCAGCCGGCTGCCCTCCTGCCCGACGGCGACCTGGACCGCGATGCCGGCGACGGCGACGGCGACGGTAGCAGCAAGGGCAGCGGCACCAGCAGCGGCAGGAGCAGCAGCGGCAGGAGCAGCAGCAGCAGCAGCAGTGACGGTGTCGGCACCAAGAGCGGCGACGGGGCCGGCGGCGCACGAGCCCCCGCTCCGTGGGCCGGGCTCCTCGTCCCCGATCCCGGCGCGCCGTGGCA
>JAJZYI010000131.1 GCA_021798135.1 Actinomycetes bacterium
GCCGCCGCTGCCGCCGGCCGTGCCGGCCGTGCCGGTCGTGCCGGCACGGGGCGTCGGCACGCCGGGCACCGCGGACCGCACGCCGCCTGGCGGCAGCTGCGGCGCTGGGCCGGCCGGCGTCGGCCGGGCGTCAGCCGATCGCCTCTTCGACGGCGAGGCGTGCCGTCCCGGCAACCCCGTCCACCCTCGTCTCGTCGCCGTCGTACCAGTGCAGGACACGCAGGCGGTAGGCGATGGCGACCATGTGCCGCAGCGTCGTCGCGGGCGCCGCAGCCGGCGCGCCGGCGCCGCGTCGTCCGGCCGCGCCGGCACGGGCAGCGACGACGCTGCGGAGGCCGAGGCGGTGGGCCACCACCATGACCTCGGTGTCGAAGGCGTCGTCCGGCCCGTCCAGGCGTGCCAGCACCTGCTGGAGCACCGACCGCCGCGCCGCGACGACCCTGGCGGCGGGGTCGCCGGCCGGCTTCCGGAACAGGGTCCGGCCGACGGCGACGCCGAGCCACCCCGACGGCGTGCGGTGCCGTGCGGCCGGGACCCCGACGACCAGGTCGGGCGGGCCGTCTCCCGTGCCGGCGAGCGCGGCCACGAGTGCCTCGGGAGCGACGGCGCCGGGGTCGGCGAGCACCAGGTAGCGCCCGTTCCCACCGGCGAGCGCGCCGCGCAGCACGTCGGCGCGGGCGAGGGGCCTGCCGGCGTCGGCCGGCAGGCCCGCCTGCGGTCCGACGTGGCCGGGCCCGCCGCCCACCGGGAGCGCCCCGGCGTGGCGGCCCCGCAGGTCGCCCCGTCTCGGTCGGTCGCCCCGGTCGCGCAGGTCGCCCCGTCCCCGTCGGTCGCCCCGGTCGCGCAGGTCGCCCCGTCCCCGTCGGTCGCCCCGGTCGCGCGGTGGCGCGGCGGGAAGGCCCACCACGTCGAACGTCGTGCCCGCGGCGCGCAGGGCGGCGACCATGGCGGCGACGGCCGGCGGCAGGTGGCCGGTGTCCTCCAGGCGGGCCACGACGGTGACGTCGACGCCGGCGAGCGCCGCGGCGGCAGCGTCCGGCCCGGTGCGCGCCACGTCGACCTCGCCCGGGACGTGGGCGCCGGGGACGCGCCCGCCGAGCCCATCTGCCCCGGGTCGCCGGGCGAGGCGCCTGGCCGGGTGGCGCTGGCCCAGCGCCGCGGCCGCCATGGCCAGCGCCATGGTGCCGGTGACGCCGAGGGTCAGCCAGGCGATGGTGTCGAGGCCGCGGTGCGCCAGGACGATCAGCACGGTGACGGCACCGACCGCCACCCAGCAGGCAGCGGCGAGCACCGAGGTCCGGGCGAGGAAGAAGTACACGAGCACGCTGGCCAGGCCCATGGCCGCCGCCGCGGCGGACAGGATGGCCAGCGGGCCGCTGGCGTCCTGGTAGGCGTGCCCGAACAGGACGGCGATCACCAGGTGCGGGAACGCGGCGATGGCGGCGGCCGCCCCGCCGCTCAGCAGGGCCGTCAGCAGCAGGGCGTCGGCCAGCAGCCGGCGCAGCTCGCCGTGGCGGTCCTGCGAGGCGGCGAACCTCGGGAAGACCGTCATGGCGACGGCGCCGGGAAGGAACAGCGCGACCCGGGCCGCCGTGGACGCCGCCACGTAGTACCCCGCGTCGACCCGGCTCAGGTAGTGCCGGGCCAGCAGCGAGTCGACCCCCAGGAAGGCGGACACGCCGGCCAGGGCGACCACGGCCAGCATGGCGGGACCGGCCCGCAGCGCCACCCCGTCGGTGGCCGGCGCCGCGCCGGCGGCGCGCTGGCGGTCACCTCTCGCGCCCCGGCCGGCGAGCTCGGTGCGCAGCACCCACACGAGCACGGCGAGCGAGGCGATGCCCGCCAGGGCGCTGGCGGCCGTGGCGCCGTCGAGGCCGAAGCCGGCGCCGGCCAGCACCACGCCGGCGACCAGGCGGACCACGGACCCGGCCACGAGGGACACGGCGACCGGGCGGAAGCGCAGCTGGCCGATGAGCAGCCCCTGGGGGACGATCGTGGCGACGCTCGTGGCCACGTAGGTGCCGAGGAGCAGGAGCGGCACCGGGCTGGCCAGGCTGAGGAAGCGGTCGACGACCGGGGCGAGGGCGCCGAGGAGCGCCAGGACGGCGGCCGCCGCCGCGCAGGTCCACAGGAAGGGGCGGGCCAGCGCTACCGCCGTGCCGGTCGCGGCGGTGGCGGTCGTCGCGTCGTCGGTGGCGGCTGCCACCCCGGCGTCGGTGGTGGCGGCTGGTGTGGCGCCTGCGGCAGCCGCGGCGGTTGCCGCGCTGGCGTCGCTGGCGTCGCTGGCGGCGGCGGCGGTAGTGGCGGCTGCTGCCGCGCTGGCGGCTGCTGCCGCGCTGGCGCTGGCGCCGTTGGTGGCGGCGGTGGCCAAGGCGACCGCCGGGCCGACGAGCCCCGCGGGCGAGCGCCGCGCCCGGCGCTCGGCGACCGACTGCGTGACCGCGGCCTGCAGCGCGGAGATCGGGAGCACGGCCACGGTGACCAGCCCGAGGAGCGAGCCGAGCGCGCCGTACCGGGCGGGGCCGAGCATGCGGCTCATCGCCATGTGGAACACGAAGTTCCCGCCGTTGTAGACGAGCGTGGCCAGGAAGAAGGCGAGCCCTCCGTTGCGGGCCAGGGTCGGCAGCCCAGCCGACGCGCCCGGGGCGCGTGCGGCGCCCGCCGGGGCGTCACCGCGTGCCAGGTACCGGGTCAGGGGCATCCCACGCGCCGCGATGGCCCGACCTCCTCCCCAGACCGCCCTACCGGCTCCGCCCATGGAGCACGGGCGCGTCACGCGATCCTAGTGTGGCGCGCCAGCCTGCCGCCTGGGCCCGGGCAGCAGGGGCGCACCACGCACCGTGGCAGGTCTCGTGGCCCCCTCCCAGGGGCTTCCCAGCAAATTCCCAGGGACGTGCGGCAACATGTCGTGGCGCCGTGAGGACGGCGCCCGCCCGCCGGCCGGGTCCTCCCGGGGCGGGTCGAGGTGCCGTGCGCGTCCATGCGGCCGCAGGCACACCCGGTGCCGCCACGGTGGCGGTGCCGCCGGTCGCATGGTCGCCGGCACGTTCCGCACGGAGGAGGACACTGACGGTGAGGATCCTGGTGCTCGGCGGGGACGGCTACCTCGGCTGGCCGACGGCGCTGTACCTGTCGCGCCGCGGGCACGACGTCGGCGTCGTCGACAACTTCGCCCGCCGCCAGTACGACCACGAGATGGGCGTGGACAGCCTGGTGCCGATCGCGTCCATGCAGCGGCGCGTGCGGACCTGGAACGAGGTGTCGGGCCTCACCATCGACTCGTTCGTCGGCGACCTGACCGACGCCGTGTTCGTGCAGGACGTCCTCCGCCGCTTCGGGCCTCAGGCCGTCGTGCACTTCGCCGAGCAGCGCTCGGCGCCCTACTCCATGATCGACCGGCAGCACGCCGTGTACACCCAGGTCAACAACGTGGTGGGCACCTTGAACCTGCTGTACGCGATCGCCGACATCGACCCGTCGATCCACCTCGTCAAGCTGGGGACCATGGGCGAGTACGGCACGCCCAACATCGACATCGAAGAGGGCTTCATCGAGATCACCCACAAGGGACGGACGGACCTGCTGCCGTACCCCAAGCAGCCGGGCTCCTTCTACCACCTGTCGAAGGTGCACGACAGCCACAACATCATGTTCGCCTGCCGGATCTGGGGCCTGCGGGCCACGGACCTCAACCAGGGGATCGTGTACGGGCAGGAGACCGAGGAGACGGCCCAGCACCCGGACCTGGCCACGCGCTTCGACTACGACGGGGTGTTCGGCACCGTCCTCAACCGGTTCTGCGTGCAGGCAGTGGTCGGCCACCCGCTCACGGTGTACGGGACCGGCGGCCAGACGCGGGGGATGCTCGACATCCGCGACACGCTGGCCTGCATCGAGCTCGCCTGCGACAACCCGGCCGAGGCGGGCGAGTACCGCGTCTTCAACCAGTTCACCGAGTCGTTCTCCGTCCAGCAGCTGGCGGAGATGGTGGTCGACGCCTTCCCCGGCGCGGCGACGATCGACCACGTCGACCCGCCCCGGGTCGAGAAGCAGGAGCACTACTACCGCGCCGCGCACACCAAGCTCCTGGACCTCGGGCTGGTGCCCCACCTGCTCCAGGCGTCGACCCTGCGGTCGATGCTCGCCGTGGTGGACCACCACCGTGACCGCGTCGACCCCGAGGCGATCCTGCCGACCGTGGACTGGCGCAAGACCCAGAGCACGCTCACCACGGGCGGCACCCCCGTCTCTGCCTGAACTCGTCCGCCGGCCGCCCGGCACGCCGGCAACGCCGGACAGGGCGGCGCTGCCGTGCACGCTGGCCGCGGTGGCCGTGCTCGCTGGCCGCGGTGGCCGTGCTCGCTGGCCGCGGTGGCCGTGCTCGCCGGCCGCAGCTGCGGTCGGTCCCGGCGCGAGCCGGCTCGGGCCCGGCGCTCCCGCCAGCCCGTCGCGACCCAGGGCCACCAGGCGCTCGGGGCAATCCGGCCGGCTCTTGCCTGACCGTTGCAGGGGCGCGCGACAGTGCTTGCGCGAGGACGTCCGAGCATTTAGGCTGCGATCGGACCGGGCATGTCTCGACGGCGCTCGCGAGCAGGTACCCCCCCGCACCTCTCTGCGAGCCAGTCGATCGACCGCTCCCTACAGCGAACCCGGCACCAGGTCTGCTCCGATCTCCCACATCCCCGACCGGAGCGGACCTGTCTCGTTACAAGTTACCGAGTGGTCACCCTATCCGGCCGAGGGCACGTGCGCCAGCACCTAGCGAGAAATTTCTTGCCACGTTCGGCGTGAGTCGTTCGGGACGACGGGGAGCACGGTCCGTGAGGTCTCTCGCGTGGTGGTCGTGCCGGGGCCCTGCCGGCGCTTCGGGCCAGGATCCCGGCGTCGCGGTGCGGCGGCGGCCGGCGGGCCGCACCCGCGCCGCGACCGACGCCGACGGCCTCCGCCGCACCCTGTAGGTTCCTGGCGATGCCGTGGGACCGACGCCGCCACCCTCGCCGCGGCACCGCGCGGCCCCGGCGGATCCTGGTGGCGGCAGCGGGCGGCGCGGTGGCGATCGTCGTCCTCGTCGCCGTCGTCGTGCAGGTCGGCAGCCAGTCGCTCCCCTATCGCCGCAGCGTGGACCTGAGCTACGCCGCTTTGGTCGGGCGCCTGGCGGCGCCCTCGGTCGCGACCGGCCAGGACCTCGCCGCCCTGCTGTCCGCCGCACCGGGCGACCAGCGCTCCGCCGTCTTCTCCGGCCTCGACGGCGTCGCCGCGGCAGCCGAGCGCACGGCCACCACGGCCCGGCTGGCCACGCCGCCGGCGCCGGCGGTCGCCGCCGGCATGGACTGCACGACCGCCCTGGAGCTGCGTGCCACCGCCGCGGCGACGGTGCGCTCGGCGGTCGAGCGCCTGCTCGGCGGCAGCACGGGCACCGCTGCCGGCGCCGGCGCCACGTCGGCGGCGACCGCGGCGCTGACCGGTGCCGGGCGGCAGCTGCAGCGCGCCGACGACCTGTGGGCCACCTGCCGGAACGCCCTGCGCCACGGGCCCGGCCTCGCCCGGGTGCCGCCGTCGGCGTGGATGACCGACCCAGCCGCCTGGTCGGCCGCGTCGGTGGCCGCCCTGGTGTCGGCCATCGCCGGCTCGCCGTCGCTCGCCGCCGCCCCGGCCCTGGCGATCGGCTCGGTCACGAGCGACCCGCCCGCCGTGTCGCAGGGCGGCGGAGCGACGTTCATGCTGCCCTCGGCCTCCGCGCTCGGCGTGACGGTGGTCGTCGTCGACTCGGGCAACGTGGACCTCCCGCACGTCGTGGTGGAGGTCCGCGCCCAGCCCGCCGGCCCGCTGGGCGCCGGCCCGCCGGTGCGGCGTACCGTGGACGTGCGGGCGGGTTCGGCGGCCACCGTGGTCCTCACCGGCCTTCGCGTGACGCCGGGAGGCACCTTCACCCTGGTGGCGTCGGCCCGGAGCGACGGACCGACGGGCGCGGCCGGCGTGGTGCGGGCGGCGGACGTCTCCACCACCGTGTCCGTGGCCCAGGCGGCGAGCAGCGCGGCGGTCACCGCGTCGGCCAGCCAGCTGCACGCCGGCGGCCGCGTGGTCTACACGGCGACCGTGAGCGGCACGCAGGCCGGCGCGGCCCCGCCCACCGGCACCGTCACCTTCGAGGACGCGGGCACGCCGATCGCGTCCTGCGCCGGCATCCGGCTGGCGCGCGGCACGGCCACGTGCCCGGTCACGTACCCGACCGTCGGGGTGCACAGCATCACGGTCGTCTACTCGGGCACGGCGGAGGTCGCCGGTTCCACGTCGCCCGCCATCACCGAGACCGTGTCGGCCGCGCCGGCGCCCCAGACCGTCCCCGGGCGCGCACCGGCGTCGTCGGGGCCCGGGTCCAAGCCCTAGGCGGCAGCGGCCTGACGTGCCCCGGCGTCGTCGGGGCCCGGGTCCAAGCCCTAGGCGGCAGCGGCCTGACGTGCCCCGGTGTCGCCGGCACGGGCGGAGGCCATAGGATCGATCCGGCGAACGAACGAGGAGGGTCCGAGGGCCGTGACCGAAAGCATCACCATCACCGACAACCGGTCGGGGAACCAGCTCGAGATCCCCATCGTCCGGGGTGGCGTGTCCGCCGCGGAGTGGCAGAAGCTCCTGCCGGGCGTCTGGTTCTACGACCCGGCGTTCATGGCCACCGCAGCGTGCGACAGCGCCATCACCTACCTGGACGGTGAGAACGGCATCCTCCGGTACCGGGGCTACCCGATCGAGGAGCTCGCCGAGCGGTCCACCTACCTGGAGGTCGCCTACCTGCTCCTGCACGGCGAGCTGCCCACCGCCGAGCAGTTCGACACCTGGCGCCGGGACATCACGTACCACACGTTCATCCACGAGAACGTCCGCAAGCGCTTCCTCGACGGCTTCCACTACGACGCCCACCCGATGGGCATGCTCGTGTCCGCCGTCGCCGCCCTCTCCACCTTCTACCTGGACGCCAAGGACATCTTCGACCCGGACTCGCGGCACAAGCAGATCATCCGGTTGATCGCCAAGATGCCGACGCTGGCAGCCGCCGCCCACCGCTTCAGCGTGGGGATGCCGTTCGTCTACCCGGACAACACCCTCGACTTCTGCGCCAACTTCCTGTCGATGATGTGGAAGGTGGCGGAGCCGCACTTCGAGCCCGACCCGGTCCTCGTACGCGCCCTCGACATCCTCTTCATGCTCCACGCCGACCACGAGCAGAACTGCTCCACGACCGCCATGCGGGTGGTCGGCTCGTCGCACGCCGACCCCTACTCGGCCTGCGCCGCGGCCTGCGCCGCCCTGTACGGCCCGCGCCACGGCGGCGCCAACGAGGCGGTCATCCGCATGCTGACCGAGATCGGGTCCGTCGACGCGGTGCCCGCCTTCGTCGAGTCGGTCAAGCAGGGCCACGGCCGCCTGCAGGGCTTCGGCCACCGCGTCTACAAGAACTACGACCCGCGAGCCAAGATCATCAAGCGCACGGCCGACGAGGTCTTCGCCGTCACCGGGAAGAACCCGCTCCTCGACATCGCGCTGAAGCTGGAGGAGATCGCGCTCGCCGACGACTACTTCATCTCGCGCAAGCTGTACCCGAACGTCGACTTCTACTCCGGCCTGATCTACCAGGCCATGGGCTTCCCCCTCGAGATGTTCCCGGTGCTGTTCGCCATCCCCCGCACCGCCGGCTGGCTGGCCCACTGGGTGGAGATGCTCGACCAGGACTCCAAGATCGCGCGGCCCCGCCAGGTCTACGGCGGCAGCGAGCAGCGCAGCTACGTGCCGGTGCACGAGCGCGGTCGCTGAGGCCAGCACTGGCGCACGCCCGGCACTGGCCCGAGGCGTGCGCCAGTGACCAACCGGCGCTGGCCAGAAGTGTGCGCCGGCGTCCAGCCGGCGCTGGCACGAGGCGTGCGCCGGTTCAGCGCTCCGGCGTGACCGGCGTGGTGGAGCGCGGCACCAGCCGCATCAGGCCTTCCTGGACCATCGACACCACCAGCTGCCCGTGCTGGGAGTACAGGAAGCCGCGGGCCAGCCCCCGGGCGCCGTAGGCGTTGGGGCTGTCCATGTCGTAGAGCAGCCACTCGTCCGCCCGGAACGGCCGGTGGAACCACATGCAGTGGTCGAGGCTCGCGCCCATGAAGTCGGCATCGTCCCACCGGATGTCGTGGGGGGCGAGCATGGTGTCGAACAGCGACATGTCGGACGCGTACGTGGCGATGCAGGTGTGCAGCAGGGGGTCGTCCGGCAGGGTGCCGTCCGCCCGGATCCACAGCCGCTGCACGGGTTCGCTCGCCCGGTCGTCCGACCAGGGGAGCTCGCCGATGTGGCGCTGGTCGATCGGATGGGGCCTGGCGAACCAGTCCGACAGGCGCTCGCGGTAGGGCTCCAGCCGCTCGTGCAGGGTGGGCAGCGAGTCGGGGGGCGGCACGTCCGGCATCGGGAACTGGTGCTCGAGCGGGCCGTCCTCGTCGGTGTGGAACGACGCCGCCATGTTGAAGATGGCCTGCCCGTGCTGGATGGCGACGACGCGGCGCGTGGTGAAGGACCGGCCGTCGCGGATGCGGTCGACCTCGTAGAGGATCGGGACGTTCGGGTCGCCGGGGCGCAGGAAGTAGGCGTGCAGCGAGTGGACGCGCCCGCGCTCCACGGTCCGCCCGGCCGCCATCAGGGACTGGGCGGCGACCTGCCCGCCGAACACCCGCTGGCGGTGCTCGTCGGGGCTCACCCCCCGGAAGATGTTGACCTCGATGGGCTCGATGTCGAGCAGCTTGACGAGAAAGTCCAGTGCGACGCTCACGCCGATCATCCTGGCAGGTGCGCGACCCCGACGTGGCACGAGCACGGCCCGGCAGCGTGCCCCCCGCGGCGCCCGG
>JAJZYI010000132.1 GCA_021798135.1 Actinomycetes bacterium
CGCCGCCAGGTACCGCAGCCTTCCGCCACGCCAACGCCTGGTCCGCACCGCCACCGCCTCCTTCAGCCTGCTGCGCCCGCCGCCATCGCCCGACCGGCTCACCGCGCGCTCCCCGACGACCCGACGGACGAGAACGACGACGACCCCGACCCAGCCGACCCCGAACCGGGCTGCCCACCACCAGACGACCCGGCCGGCGAACCCGCCGACGAGGACCCCGCACCCGCCGAGGACGAACCGGCAGCCGCCGACGACCCTGTCGTGGAGCCTGCGGACGACGAACCGGCCGACGAGCCGGAACCGGCCGAACCCACACCAGACGAACCCGGCGTCGGAGAGCTCGCCCCCGAAGAACCGGCGCTCGCGGTCTGCGGAGGCGACCCGCCCACGGCTTCGCCAGCCCACGGCCCCGACCCGCCGGCCGGGGCCCATCCAGCACCGAGACCGGTTCGCTGTCGGCCTGCCGCGACGCAGCGCTTCGCCCTGTTCGAACACACGAGCGCGGCGACCGAACCCAGCGCCGACGGAGCCGGCGCGGGCTGCCAGCTGTGACCCCCGTCGGAGGAAGCGAGCCCGACCGGGGCCAGGCCGTCCGCACTGCCCCCACCGACGGCGTCACACGACACCGCGCTCGAGCACGACAGCGCGTCGAGGCTTCCTGACCCCTTCGGCATCGTGAGCGCGGCCCACGTCTTGCCGCCGTCGGTCGTCTCGACCGCGAACGCTGGCACGCCCGGCACCTCGCCAGCCAGCGCGTTGGGGCCGATGGCGACACAGTGCGTCGGCGTCGCACACGCGATCGACCGCAGGCTCTGCATCCCGCCCGCCACCGGCCGGTACGCCCAGGTCTTGCCGGCGTCGGTGCTCACCACGACGTCGTTGCCCACCGCGATGCAGGTCGTCTGGGTCGGGCAGACCACGGCGCCCAGCGCCTGGTCGGCGTACCCCGGCGTCGACACCGCCGACCAGCTCGCACCGGCGTCGGTGGACCGCAGCAGCACACCCGAGAACCCGACCGTCCCGGCTCTCGCTCCCACCGCGACGCACACCGAGCTCGTCGCGCACGCCACCGACAGCAGGTCCGCGCTCGGGACCGGATCTCTGCGCAGGCCCCAGGTCGACCCAACGTCGGTCGACACCAGCACCGCGCCCGCGCCCACCGCGACACAGTCGGAACCGCTGGCGCACGCCACGTCGTTCAGCGCGCGCACCCCCGACGGGAGCGCCACCTCCGTCCACGTCTTGCCGCCGTCGACGCTGCGGGCGATCGTCCCATCGCCTGCCGCCGACGCCCCCGCGGCCAGGCACGTCGTGCCGGCGTCGCAGGCAACACCGTTCAGCCCGGCTGCGCCCCTACGCGCACCGCCTGGGAGCGGTATCTCTGGGGCGAACGGTCGGGCGCTGCTGGAGATCCCCGGAGACACCCCTGCCGGAGGACCCGTGAGCGCCGCCGCGACGCCGACCGATCCCGCCGCGACGCCGAACACGCCGAGCGCCGCCAACACCTTCGGAGCTCGCCGACGCCGAACCTGCTCCAGGCCACGACGTGAACCACGTGCCGCCGCCCCCCCGGTCTCTGCCACCGCATCCCCCTTCGCGCTGACAACGATTGCGCAAGGTAGCCGCGGCCCTGGGGACGCTGGGGGATGGTCGGGCACGACGCCGGCGCGGGACGCGACGCCTGCGGCGGGTGACCGCGGTACCCGCGGCGCTGCCCTCCGGCTCAGCCGGCCGGGTGCACCTCGCCGGTCGGCACCTCGCCGGTCGGCGCCGCGCCGACGGCCCGGCGGGCGAACACCCGCAGGGCGGCGACGACGGCGGCGGCGTCGCGCCCGGCGGCACCGAGCGGCGACACCGGGCCGACGAGCGCCTCGCCGACGCCGCCGACGAGCGTGGCCGCGGTGAGCTCGACGTCCTGCGCCGGCACCTCGCCGGCGGCGACCGCGTCGCGCAGCGCGTCCTCGAGGCCCTGGGCGTACGCCTTGCGGTAGGCGAGGCGCTCGGCGTCCACCAGCGGGTCGACCGGCTCGGCGATGAGCGCCCACGCCAGGCGCGGGTTGCGGAGCGCCCGCTCGGCGAACAGCGCCAGCTGGGCCTCGATGCGCTCGACCCCCGAGCGGCCGCGCAGGTCCCGGCCCACCGCCACCAGGGCGGCGACCTCGCGGTCGCAGACCGACCGGAACAGCTCGACGAACAGCTCGCTCTTCGACGGCCAGTGGCGGTAGAGCGTGCCGCTGGCCACGCCGGCGCGCCCGGCGATGGCCGCCACCGACGCCGCCCCGTAGCCGCCCTCCTCGACGAGCTCGCGCGCCGCTCGCAGGAGCCGCTCGCGCGTGGTGGCGACGGTCCCGACCATCAGCGCGCCGCGACCACACCGCGACCGCCGCTCACGACGCCAGCGCCCGGTCGACGATGGCCGCGGCGTCGACGCCCGCGGGGAGGGTGCCGTAGACGCGGCCCCCGCCCCCGAGCCGCGCCGCGCAGAAGGCGTCCCCGACGGCCGCCGGGGCGTGGCGGACGAGCAGGCTGGCCTGCAGCGCGACGGCGAGGTCCTCGACGACCCGGCGGGCGCCGAACTGGGCGTCGCCACCGGCCCGGAGGTCGGCGAGCGTCCCGTCGAGGGCGTCGAGGTGCGCGTCGAGCCGGGCGTCGCCGCCGGCGGCGAGCCTGCACTCGTCCAGGAAGGCCGGCAGCGCGTCGGGATCCTTCACCATGGCCCGCAGCACGTCGAGCGCGGCGACGTTCCCCGACCCCTCCCACGTGGAGTTGATCGGGCTGTCGCGGAAGAGCAGCGGCATGCCGGAGTCCTCGACGGTGCCGTTGCCGCCGAGGCACTCGAGCGCCTCCGCCGCGTGCGCGGGGCCGCGCTTGGTCACCCAGTACTTCATCACCGCGGTGGCGAGGCGGCGGAACGGCCCGTCGCCCTCGTCGTAGGCGCGCGCCACGCGCAGGGCCGCCGCCGTCGCGGCCTCGGCCTCGAGCGCGAGGTCGGCGAGCACGTTGCGCATGGCGGGCTGCTCCGCCAGCGGCGCGCCGAACGCCGTGCGGTGCCGGGCGTGGTGGATGGCCTCGGTGACCCCGCGGCGCATGCCCGCCGCCGAGCCGATCAGGCAGTCGAGGCGGGTGTGGTTGACCATCTGCATGATGGCCGGCACGCCACGCCCCTCGGCTCCCACCAGCCGCCCCCGGGCGGCGCGCAGCTCGGCCTCCGCCGTGGGCAGCGACCGCGTCCCCAGCTTGTCCTTGAGCTGCTGCAGCTCCAGGCCCGGCCCGCGCTCGACCAGGAAGCACGACAGCCCGCCGGGCGCCTGGGCCAGGACGAGGAAGACGTCGGCCACCGGGTACGAGCAGAACCACTTGTGGCCCGTGATCTCGTAGGTGCCGTCGCCGACCGGCTCGGCGCGGGTGGTGTTGGCCCGCACGTCCGAACCGCCCTGCTTCTCGGTCATGGCCATGCCCGCCCGGGCGCCGCGCTCGTAGTCGGGCAGGGTGAGCCGGGGCTCCCACTGCGCGGCCAGCTCCGGGGCAGCGGCGCGCAGCGCCGGGACGACCGAGAACGTCATGCTCACCGGGCACATCACGCCGCCGTCCACCTGGGACCAGACGAACTTGAGGGCGCTGTTCACCACGTGCGCGCCGGGCCGCTCCACCCGCCAGGCCAGCGAGTGGACCTCGTGGGCGACGGCGGTGCCCAGCAGCCAGTGCCACGACGGGTCCAGCTCGACGTCGTCGACGCGGTGGCCGTAGCGGTCGTGCGTGCGGAGCCGGGGCTCGTTGCGCTCGGCGCGCCACGCGTGCTGGCGCGCCTCGGCCGAGCCGGCCAGCCCGCCGAGCTCGCGCACGCGGTCCGCTCCCCAGCCGCCGCCCTCGCGCTCGATCCCCTCGCGCAGCGCGGCGTCGATCTCGAACAGGTTGGCGGGCTCGAGCGGCGGCGGCTGGTTGGTCACCTCGTGCGTCGCCCGTGCCGTCTCGACCGTCGTCATGCCGTCCCCCTTGCCCGTGAATCCCGGTTCACATCCTAGGTGAACCCGGGTTCACCGTCCAGTGGCGGCCAGGCCCGCCCGGGCGCGGCAGCCGGCGACCGCGGCCGGCCGCCCAGCCCCACCGGCCGAAGGGGACGTGGGACGGCCGCCCAGCCCGGCGAGCCTGGGGCAGGGGACCGCCGTCCAGCTCCACGAGGCGGGGGGCACGGGACCGCCGTCGAGCGCCAGGAGGCGGGGGCAGGGGACCGCCGTCCAGCTCCACGAGGCGGGGGCAGAGGACCGCCGCCGGGCCTCACCCGCCGAAGCGTGGCGCGGCGACGACCACCCCGCACCCGCACCCGGGCGTCCGCGTAGCCTCGGGGCATGGCGATCGAACCCGAGGACATCTACACCGAGCCCCAGCCCGACCCCGACACCCTGGCCAACCTCGGTCCGCTGCGCCCCCTCGCCGGTGTGTGGGAGGGCTCGTCGGGCGCCGACGTGCACCCGGTCGCCGACGGGTCGGCGACCGACACCTACGTCGAGCGCTACGAGCTCCAGCCGATCGACCCGCAGACCAACGGGCCGCAGCTCCTCTACGGGCTCCGCTACCACCTCCACATCACCCGGCCCGGCGAGGTCGAGACGTTCCACGACCAGGTGGGGTACTGGCTGTGGGAGCCGGCGACGGGCACGGTCGTCCAGACCATCGCCATCCCCCGCGGCCAGGTGGCCATGCTGTCGGGGCACGCCGAACCCGACGCCACGAACCTGGAGCTCCACGCCGCCGTCGGCTCCGAGACCTACGGCATCTGCTCCAACCCGTTCCTCGACCGCGCCTTCCGGACCGTGGAGGTCCGGGTGCGGGTGACGGTCCACCCCGACGGCACCTGGGGCTACGACGAGGACACCGTCCTGAAGATCGAGGGCCGCGACGAGCTGTTCCACCACACGGACCGCCACACCCTGGCCAGGGTGCAGGCGCCCACGCCGAACCCGATGGCCCGCTCCGGCGCGTAGGTCCACGGCCGGCCGCAGCGGGAGCCTGCGCGCCCGCCTGCGCGCCGGACGGCGCCGGGGACGGCGCGCCACGTGCCGTGCCCCATGCCACGGCGGCCGGAGGCGAGCTGGCATGCTCGTGGCGTGCCGTCGATCCTCGCCTTCCTGGTCTCGCGGCTGCGACGCTCGCAGGCCGGGCGCCTGGTGGCGCTCGGCGTCGTCTGCCTGGTGGGCGGTGCCGCCGGGTTCGCCGCCACCCAGCACGTCGGCTTCGGGACGGCGCTCTACTGGGCCATCACGACGGCGACGACCGTTGGCTACGGCGACGTCACCCCGAAGGACGCCACCGGCCGGGCCATCGCGTCGCTGGTGATGCTCACGACCATCCCGCTGTTCGCCTCGGCGTTCGCCCTCTTCGCCGGCGCCGTGGCCGCCGCCCACCTGCGTAGGCTGCTCGGCGTGGTCCGTCCAGAGCCCGCCGGAGGCGAGGTCGTCGTCTACGGGAACGACCCGGTGGTCCCCCACGTCGCCGCCACGCTGTCGGCGGCCGGCCGCCGGGTGATCGTGGTGAGCGAGGGAGAGCCGACGGCGCTGCCCGACGAGGTGCGCCACCTGCGGGCGGACCCGACGAGCGAGGACGCCGTCCGCCGCTCCCACCCCGACAGGGCGTCCGAGCTGCTCGTCACCGGCGCCGGCGACGCCGACGTGCTCGTGACGGCCGTGCTGCTGCGCCACGCCGCCCCCGACGTCCCGACGGTCGCCCTGGCCCGCTCGGCCAGCGTGTGCCGCGCGCTGCGCGAGCTCGGGGTGCCGGTCCAGGTCTCCGCCGACGACCTGGTCGTCCAGACCCTCACCAAGAGCCTGGAGGCCCCCCACGCCGGCGAGGTCCTGCTCCGGCTGATGGCACCGGACGGCTACCAGCTCCGCGAGGTCGGCGCAGGCCCCGACGAGGTGGGCCGGCCGCTCAGCGACGTGCGCCGCCGCCACCACGGCCTGGTGCTCGGGCTCGTCCAGGACGGCGACGTCCGCATCGGGGTGAGCGAGGACCCGCTGGTGCAGACCGGCGACCAGCTCGTCGTGGTCGAGCCGTCCGCCGCTGGCCGTCCCCGCCGCGCCGGCACGACGGCGGCGGGGACGGCCGGCGCGGTCACAGCATGACGAGCGGCTCCCCGGCCCCGGCCGCCTCGCGCACCGTCCGGCACACCTCGCCGTGGGTGGCGCCGTTCATGATGGCGTCGACCACCCGCCCGTAGGTGTTCTCCCCGGGGTCGTCGAACGAGCGGGCGAGCGCGTCGAGCGCGGCCGTCACCCGGGCCCGGTCCTGGCGCGCCCGGAACGCGCTCAGCCGCTCCAGGTAGGCGTCGATCTTGGCCGGGTCGGGGCGCTCGGGTGCGGGCACCTGCAGCACCGGGCGGGCCGACGCGCCCTCCTCGTCGCCCTCGGGCACCGTGAAGCCGTTCACGCCGACCACGATCTGCTCGCCGGACTCGATCCGCTCCTGGGCGGCGAGCGACGACGCGCCGATCATCTGCTGGACGGTGCCGGCCTCGAGGGCGGCCGCCATGCCGCCCTCTGCCTCGATGGCGTCCACCACCGCCATGATCCGCTCCTCCATGGCGTCGGTGAGCGCCTCGACGTAGTACGACCCGGCCAGCGGGTCGATCACGTCGTCCAGGTGCGCCTCGTGGCGGAGGATGTGCTGGGTGGCCACCGCCACGCGCGCCGCGTCGACGGTCGGGGAGCCGATGGCCTCGTCCAGGCTGTCGGTGTGCAGCGACTGCAGGCCGCCGAAGATGCCGGCCATCGCCTGCACCGCCACCCGGGCGATGTTGTTGAGCGGCTGCTGGCGGGTGAGGTCGGCTCCCGACGTCTGCGCGTGGAAGCGCATCCGCTGCGAGCGCGGGTCGCTCGCGCCCAGCCGATCGGCCACCAGGCGGCTCCAGATGCGCCGGCCGGCGCGGAACTTCGCCACCTCCTCGAAGAAGTTGATCGAGGCGTCGAAGAAGAAGCTCAGCCGGGGCAGGAAGTCGTCGGGCGCCATGCCGCGCTCCATCAGGTCCCGCGAGTGCTGCAGCGCTGCGGACAGCGCCAGGCCCATCGCCTCGGCCGGCGTGGCGCCCGCCTGCTGGTAGTGCTGGCCGATGACCGACAGGGGGTTCCAGCGGGGCACGTTGCGCCGCATCCACTCCACGTGGTCGACGAGCAGCCGCTTCTGCCCGGGCAGCGCCACCCGGAAGAACATGTGCAGCGCCGCGTAGTGCGACAGGTAGTCCGACTGGTTGGTGGTGCCGGCCAGCGTGTGCCACGGGATGCCCCGGTCCGCCGCGACCTTCAGGTACATGGCGGTGAGCGTGTAGGGAGCGGTGTCGCCGATGCTGACCGACTCCTGGTCGAACGGCAGCCCCTCGAGCGAGCGCTCCATGTCCTCCGACGTGTCGATGAGCGTGCCGCACACCCCGAGCAGCTCGCGGTCGACCTCGTCGGCGTCGTAGCCGCGCAGGTGGCTGTTGCACGGCGACACGAACAGCCCGGTGAGCCCCAGGCGGTAGAGCTCGCGCATCCGGGCGTTGTAGTCCGCTGGCGTCCCCAGCCCGACGACGAGCCGCGGGTTCCAGGGCCGCCCGCGGTGCATGGTGGCGTGCACCCCCCGCGTGTACGGCGCCTGCCCGGGGAAGCCGAGCTGCTCCAGGTACGCGGCCGGGTCGACGTCCTCGGGGCCGTACAGCGCCTTCACCGGCACCCCGGACAGGTTGCGGCGCTCGGCGGCCACCCCCGGGTCGCCGGCCACGTCCTGCTCCCACCGGGCACGGGCCTCGTCGTAGCCCGGGATGCCCGGGCCGCCCGCCGCGCTCACGGCTGCACCGCCGGGGCGGCCGCCGCTCCCGCCGGGGACGCTCCCGCCGCCGCCATGGCCGCCGGCCCGGCGTCGGCGAGCCGTGCGTCGGCCGCCAGCGACGACACCAGCTCCACGATCTCGGCCCGGGTCGCCCCGGGGTGCACCACCTTCGACACCCCGGCGGCCAGCAGCGCGGCCACCTCGCCCTCGGGGATGATGCCGCCGACCACCACGCGGACGTGGCCCAGGCCCGCCTGGCGCAGGGCGTCCATCAGCTTGGGGACGATCAGGTGGTCGCCGGCCAGGCTCGAGATCCCGACGACGTCCACGTCCTCCTGGGCGGCCGCCGCGCTCACGGCGCCGATCGACTGCCACGGTCCGGTGTAGATGACCTCCATGCCGGCGTCGCGCAGGAAGCGCGCCACCAGGCGGCTGCCGCGGTCGTGGCCGTCGAGGCCGATCTTGGTGACGAGGACCCGTGGGGGCCGGACCTCGTCGGTCGGGGGGTGTCCCTGTTCGCTCATCGGTGCCCTCCTGCTCGTACGGGGGGTGTGGGGGTCGGGAGGTGGAGCCGGCGGTGCGGCGCCGCCGGCGGCCCGCGGCGGGCTCAGCCGCCGGGACGGGTGTGGAAGCCGGCGTGGTGCTTGCGGATCTCGCGCCGGGCGATCGTCAGCTTGTGGACCTCGTCGGGCCCGTCGGCGATGCGCAGCGTGCGGACGTGCGCGTACGCCGCGGCGAGGGGCGTGAACTGGGTCACCCCCGCCGCGCCGTGGACCTGGATGGCCTGGTCGATGATGCGGAGCGCCATCCGGGGCACCGCCACCTTGATGCCGGCGATGGCCTGGGCGGCCGCCTTGTTGCCGACCGTGTCCATCTGGTGGGCGGCCGACAGGACGTACTCGCGGGCCATGTCGATGGCGATGCGCGCCTCGGCGATCCAGTCCTGGATCTGTCCCTTGTGGGCGAGCGACGCCCCGAAGGTGCTGCGCTCGAGCGACCGGGTCACCATGAGCTCGAGCGCGCGCTCGGCCACCCCGATGGTCCGCATGCAGTGGTGGATGCGGCCGGGGCCGA
>JAJZYI010000133.1 GCA_021798135.1 Actinomycetes bacterium
CAGCAACGACGGCGGACGGACCGCCACGCAGGCGAAGCGCACGTCCGCACCGGCCGGTGTGCGCGACTCGCGCCCGGCGGCGCCGACGGGCGCCCGGGCGACGGCCCCACGGCAGCGGGCGACGGCACGGGGCGGCGGCGCTGCCCGCGTGTCGTCCAGCCGCACGACAAGCGGCGCGACGACCGGCGGCGCCCGGCACGACCGGGCGGCGCCGTCGCGGGCCCCCGCGACCCGCCCGACCCCGCGGCCGGCAGGCACGCGAGCAGCAGGCACGCGAGCAGCAGCAGCAGCCGCAGCGGCCCGCGACGGGCATCCCTCCGAACGCCGGATGGTCCGCTTCGACTGGTCCGGCACGCCCGCCCACTGGGTCCCCGGCGACCCGTTCACCAGCCACGTCATCAACGTGCTCCACCTGCTGCTCCCGCCGGGCGAGCGCTGGTTCATCCGCGTGGTGAAGGAGGCCCTGCCCCACGTGAAGGACCCCGCGGTGCGCGAGGCCGTCGAGCCGTTCGTCCTGCAGGAGTCCTGGCACGCCTGGGCGCACCGGGTCGTGCTCGACCACCTGGCCGACAAGGGCGTCGACACCGAGCCGTTCACCGAGGCGCTCGAGCGCTACCTGCAACGCTTCGGCAGCGACATCCCGTCCCTGCCCGAGCCGGCACGCCGCCTGTGGCTGCTCCAACGTCTGGCCGCCGTGGCCGCCATCGAGCACTTCACGGCCGTGCTGGGCCAGTGGGTCCTGCAGACCCAGGGGCTCGACAACGCGGGCGCCGACCCCGTCATGCTCGACCTGCTGCGCTGGCACGGCGCCGAGGAGGTCGAGCACCGCTCGCTGGTGTTCGACGTGTTCGACGACCTGTCCGGCGGTTACGCCACCCGGGCGCTCGCCATGCTGTTCGCGGCCCCCGCCCTCACCTGGTGGTGGGTCCGCGGCGTGCAGTACCTGATGGCCCGCGACCCGGCAACGGGCGGGGCCCGCCCCAAGTGGCCGGACTGGCTGCGCTCCGCTCGCCAGTTCCGGCTGCCCGGTCCGTGGACGCTGCTCGTCACAACGCCGCTGCGCTACCTGCGCCCGGGCCACCACCCGTCGGGCGAGGCGTCGTCGGATCTGGCAGCGGCCTACCTTTCCCGGTCGCCGGCCGCCACGGCAGCCCGGGCCGCCGGCGCCGCCTGACCACTCGCACCCCGGGCCGGGGTGCCGCCTGACCACTCGCACCCCGGCCCGGGGTGCCGCCTGACCACTCGCTCGCCGGGTCGCTGGCGCGGGCGACCGCGCCCACTGTCCGCCGGCCATCGGCCCGGCGAGCGCCGGCCGCGCGACCGGCCCGCTACTGTCGGGCCGTGCCCACCCTCCACCTGGCCCTGGACGCCGACGCGGACGCCCTGCTCGCCTCGGATCCCCTCGCCCTCGTGATCGGCATGGTCCTCGACCAGCAGGTGCCCATGGAGCGGGCCTTCGCCGCGCCGTGGGCCCTGCAGCACCGGCTGGGCTCGCGTCTCGACGCCGGCGAGATCGCCGCCATGGATCCCGACCGGCTGGCGGCCGCCTTCTCGGCGCCGCCCGCGTTGCACCGCTTCCCCGGGTCGATGGCCCGCCGGGTGCAGGAGGTCTGCCGGGAGGTCGCCGAGCACCACGGCAACGACGCCAGCCGGATCTGGTCGGAGGCGACATCCGGGAGCGACCTGGTCCGACGCCTGCGGGAGCTGCCCGGCTTCGGCGAGCAGAAGGCCCGCATCTTCGCGGCGTTGCTGGGCAAGCAGTTCGGCGTCAGGCCCGAGGGATGGCGCGACGCCACGACCCCGTTCGGCGAGGAGGGCTCGCTGCGATCGGTGGCCGACATCGTCGACGACGCGTCGCTCGCCGCCGTCCGGGCCGCCAAGGCTGAGGCGAAGGCAGCCGCCAAGGCCGCAAGCAGCACGCCGAAGCCAGCCGCCAAGGCCGCAAGCAGCACGCCGAAGGCAGCCGCCAAGGCCACAAGCCGTACGCCCAGGTCTGCGGGTGCGGCAGCCGGCGACGTCCGCTCCCGCCCTGCCGCCCGGTGACGGCCGACGTCGCCGGGCGGCACCTCTACCTCTGCACGCCGGACCGGCCCGACCTGGAGCGCTTCGTCGAGGCATGCGTCCGCGGCGGTGTGGACATCGTGCAGCTCCGGGACAAGAACCTCCCCGACGGGCTGCTCGTCGACCGCGCCCGAGCGCTCGTCGCCGTGTGCCGGGCCGTGGGCGTCCCCGCCATCGTCAACGACCGGCCGGACGTCGCCGTCGAGGCCGACGCCGACGGCGTCCACGTCGGGCAGGACGACGTCGCCCCCGAGGTGGCGCGCTCCGTCGTCGGGGTGGACCGCATCGTCGGGCTGTCGACCCACGCGCCCGACGAGCTCCAGGCCAGCCTGGCCCGGCCGGTCGACTACATCTCGGCCGGCCCGGTCGTCCCCACGCCCACCAAGCCGGGCCGTCCGGGCACCGGCACCGGCTACCTGCGCATGGCCGTCGGGCGGTCCCCCCGCCCCGTGTTCGTGACCGGCGGTGTGACCCCCGAGACGGTCGGGTCCCTCGTGGCCGCGGGCGCCCGCCACGTCGTGGTCGTCCGCTACCTGACCGGCGCCGTCGACCCCGAGGCGGCCGCCCGCCGGCTCCGCCGGGCCCTCGACGCCGCCCTCGCGACCGCCCCCGGCGGCGGCGCCCCGCCCGCCCCCTAGGCCCGCCCCCTGGACCCGCCCCCCAGGCCGCCCCCAACCCGCGGCCCGGCGCCGCTGTCACGGCAGCGCCGTCGTCACCCCGCCGCCGTCGTCACCCCGCCGTCGGCGCCTGCAGCGACAGCCTGGGCCCACGTGTAGACGTACGGCCCCGGGGTCCCGTCGGTCACCGCCAGGACGGCGGCCATCGAGGTCCCGCCGACGTCGCCCGCGCTGGTGTCCGCGGTGGGAGCGAACGCCGCGCCCATCTGGAGCGTCCCGACGGTGCCGAAGTCGTCGAGGATCCCCTGCCGGTGCCCCCAGCACCCCGCCGCCCCGGCATGGGGGCAGTCCAGGTTGCCGCTGCCAGCTCCGTCGTCGTACATCCACCCGTACACCGCGTCGAGGCCGTTGTCGGACCCGCCGGCCCACTCGGTGTCCGCGCTGATCGTCGCCCCCCCGGGGACCGGCGGGTCCAGGGACTTGCCGGCGCCGACCGCCGCGTCGGCGTCGAGCGATGCCGTCAGCCCGGCGAACGGTGGCAGGCCGCGGTCGACGCGTTCCAGGTCGACGGCCACGAAGATCTGCTCGGGAACCGTCAGCTGGCCGAAGTCCGACGGCAGGACCATCGGCCTGACGCCCTCCAGGGCCCGGGCCCGGTCGACCGCCGCGAGCACCGCTCCCAGGCACCGCGCCGAGTCGTCGGTCCCCTCCGGTGCGCACGCGCGCGGGTAGTCCGGCACCGGCGCGACGTTCGCCGGCGGATCGGGGATGCCGCTCGTCGCCTCGCCGGCCGGCAGGCGGGCGAGCGGCGCGAGCCGCCCGGCGGCGATGGCGCGGCGGGCGTCCTCCCACGTGTACGCGAGCGGCCCCGGGCGGGCCGTCGCCGCCAGCACGGCGGCGAGCGAGGTGCCGCCCCGGTCGCCGGCGCTGGTGTCGCCCGTGGGGTCGAACCCCACCCCCATGACCAGCACCCCCCCGCTCGTCTGGCCTGACCCGAGCGGGTCCAGGACGATCCGCCGGTCGGCCCAGCACCCCGACGTCGCCGTCCCCCCGCAGCCCTGCACGCCGCTGCCCGGCCCGTCGTCGTAGAGCCATTCGTCCACGGCGTCGAGGCCGTTGACCACCCCGCCGATCCACTCCTCGTCGGCCGCCAGGTAGCGCGGCCCCGGGTCGGCAGGCAACCGCGCCGCGCGTGCCGCGGCGGCCGCCGACGAGTCCAGGGCCGCCGACATGCCGACGAACGGCGCCAGGTGCCTCGCCACCCGCTCGGCGTCGACCACCACGAAGACCTGCTCGGCCACCGGCAGCGTGGCGATGGACGCCGGCACCGCCAGGGGCGGCAGGCCTTCGACCGCCCCCGCCTGGTCCAGGGCCCCCAGGGCCAGGCGCACGCACGAGGCCCGCAGGTCCACACCGGCCGGTGCGCACCACGACGGGTAGTCGGGCCTCGGCGGCTCGTTCCGGGCGGGGACGGCGATGCCCGGCCGGACCGACGAGCCGCACGCCGCCAGCAGCGCCGCCGCGGCGGCCAGCACCGACAGGGCCCGCGCCAGCGGTCGCGCCGTCGGCCGACGCCGACGGGCGAGGTGCCCGGACCGCGCCGTCCATGGGGCGCTCACGGCCCCTGGCGTTCCAGCCAGCCCAGCAGGAGCGCCACCACCCGGGGGTCGGGGCGCAGTCGGTGCCCGGCTCCCGCCAGCAGCCGCAGCTGGGCGTCCGGGCGCCCGGCGTCGGCGAGCGCCCGGGCATCGGCCACCGGAACGATGTCGTCCTCCACGCCGTGGACGACCAGCATGGTGCGGGGCGGCACCCGCTCGGCCGCCCGGAGCGGGTCGAGCGAGGACGCCGGTCCGACCCACGAGGCGAGGTCGGGCGGGAACGACGGGTCGCGCACGACGCCGAGCCGCCGCGCCGTGGCGAGGGCGTCGCCCGGCCGCTCGGCCCAGGAGGCGAACGACGCCGGGGACCCCACGGTGGCCACGCCGCGGACCCGCTCGTCATCGGAGGCCAGGCACACGGCGAGGGAGCCCGCGACGCCGAAGCCGGCCAGCCACACCATGCCGCCCGACACCGCGCGCGACACGATCACCTCCAGGTCCTCCATCCAGCCGGCCAGCGAGAAGTCCCCGCCGGACGGCCCCACGCCGCGCAGGCACGCCGCGACCGTGCGCCAGCCCGACGTCTGGGCGAGCCCGTCGGCCAGTGCCGGGAACGTCCGGCCCGTGCGGGTTGCGGCCCCCGGCTCGGTCGGCAGGCCCGGGCACACCACCAGCGTGCGGACCGTGCCCACCACCACGTCCGACGCCAACGGAGGCCCGCCCGCGACGTGCACGGCCAGCATGCCGGCGGGGCCCTCGACCTGCTCCCACGGGCCGGGCGCCACGACGTGCGGGGACGGCGAGCAGCTGCCGGCGGGACCGGTGCTCAGATGCCGATGCGCTGGGCCAGCAGCTCGCGGTGGTAGGCGGGATCGCCGAACAGCAGCTCCGAGCTCTTCGCCCGCTTGAAGTACAGGTGGGCGTCGTGCTCCCACGTGAAGCCGATCCCCCCGTGGATCTGGATGTTCTCCGCCGCCGCGTGGAAGTAGGCCTCGGAGCAGTAGGACTTGGCCAGGCTGGCGACCACGGGCAGCTCGTCGGACCCCTCGGCGGCGGCCCACGCCGCGTAGTAGGCGGCGGACTTGGCCGACTCCACCTGCATGAGCATGTCCGCGCACTTGTGCTTGATCGCCTGGAAGGAGCCGATCGGGCGGCCGAACTGGATGCGCTCCTTCGCGTACTGGACGGACATGTCCAGGCAGCGCTGGGCTCCGCCGACCTGCTCGGCGGCGAGGGCGACGGCGGCGAGGTCGAGCATCCTCGCGAGCACCGGCCCGGCCCCGCCGTCCTCCCCGACCAGCCGGGCCGGCGTGCCGGAGAGCTCCAGGCGTGCCTGCTTGCGCGTCTGGTCCATGGTGGCCAGGGGCGTCCGGACGAGCCCCGGGGCGCCGGCGTCGACGGCGAAGAGCCCGACGCCCGCGTCGGAGCGTGCCGCCACCAGCAGGAGGTCGGCCGTGTGCCCGTCGAGGACGAACATCTTGTGGCCGTCGAGCACCCATCCCCCACCCGACGGCGTGGCCCGCAGCGACACGCCGTCGAGGTCCCAGCGGCCGCTCTCCTCCGTCAGCGCCACGGTGGCGATCGTGTCACCCGAGGCGATCCCCGGGAGCAGGTCCGCCTTGGCCGGCTCGTCGTCCGACGCCATGAGGGCGGTCGCCGCCAGGGCGACGGTCGAGAACAGCGGGGCGCCGAACAGCGCGGCCCCGGCCTCCTCCAGGACGATGGCCAGCTCCACGAACGAGAAGCCCGCCCCGCCGTAAGCCTCGGGCACCACGAGCGACTGCAGGCCGAGCTGGTCGGCCATCTGGGACCACACGCCGCGGTCGAAGCCCTCGGTCGTCTCCATGAGGCGGCGGACCTCGGTCATCGGCGACCGGTCCTCCATGAAGCGACGGACCGAACGCCGCAGCTCCTCCTGCTCCTCGCTGAAGGCGAAGTTCATCGAGCGTCTCCCCAGTGGCGTCTGGCGATCGGTGCACCGACCGGAACGTTGCCCGTTGTCTACCAGACCGCCGGGTCAAGTGCCCACCGGCGCCGGGCCCCCTGTCACGGGGCGAGCAGGCGGTAGCCGGCACCCCGGACCGTCTGGATGAGCGGCTCCAGGCCGGGCCGGTTGATCTTGCGCCGGAGGTAGCCGACGTAGACGTCGACGACGTTGCTCCCGGGGTCGAACCCCAGGTCCCACACCTGGTTGAGGATCCGCGAGCGCGACAGGACGTGCGTCGGGTTGCGCATGAACAGCTCCAGCAGCGCCCACTCCCTCGGCGCCAGCTCGATGCGCCGGCCCCCACGCCACGCCACCTTCGACAGCAGGTCGAGCCGGAGGTCGCCGACCACGAGCTCCGTCGCCGTCGGCTGCGCGCCGGAGCGCACCGCGGCGCGGATCCGGGCCAGCAGCTCCTCGAAGGCGAAGGGCTTGGTCATGTAGTCGTTGGCGCCGAGGTCGAGGCCCCGCACCTTGTCGGGCAGGTCGCCCCTGGCGGTCAGGATGATGACGGGCACGTGCGCGTCGCGCCGTCGGAGGTGGCGCAGCACGTCCTCGCCCGAGCCGTCCGGCAGCCCGAGGTCCAGGAGCACCAGGTCGACCTCGCCGCGCAGGGTCTCGAGGAGGGCCACCGCCTCGCCCGCCCCGGCGGCGACCGTGGCCACGTAGCCCTCCGCCTGCAGCCCCTTCGCCAGGAAGCTCGTGATCCGCTCGTCGTCCTCGACCACCAGCACGTGCACCGTCAGGCATCCTCGCCCGTGCCGGCGGAGCCGGCCTCGGCCCCGTCCATCCGGGCCGGCGGCAGCGCCACCACCACGCGGGCGCCGCCGAGGGCCGACGACTCGATCCGCACCTCGCCGCCGTGCGCCTCGGCCACCGCCTTGACGATGGCGAGGCCGAGGCCGCTGCCACCCTCGTCGCGGGCGCCGGGCCGGGCGAAGCGCGCCAGCGCCTCCTGCCGCAGCGCCGGCGGTATCCCGGGTCCGGAGTCCTCCACGGCGACGAGCAGCCAGCCTGAGCCGACGTCGACCGTCGCCACCAGCGCGACGGTGGCGCCCGCCACCGTCGCGTGCACGGCGTTCTCCGCCAGGTTGAGCAGCGCGCCGCGCAGCTTGGCGGGATCGGCGCTCACCACCACGTCGGGGACGGGCGCGAGCAGCCACTGCCTCGGTCCCAGCACCTCCATGGCAGCGTGCAGGTCCCCCAGGAACGACCGCAGGTCCACCGGCTCGGGCGCCAGGAAGTCCGGCTCCAGGGCCCGGCCCAGCAGCAGCAGGCGCTCCACCAGCGCCCGCATGTGGTCGAGCTCGTCGACCACCAGGTCGACCGTCTCGCCGGCGGCGATCTCGTCGGCGAGCCCGCCGGTGCGCCGCAGGACCTCGAGGTGGCCGCGGGCGACGGTGAGCGGCGTGCGCAGCTGGTGCGAAACGTCGGACAGCAGCCTGCGCTGCGCCGACATGGCGCCGTCGAGCCGGTCGAGCATGTGGTCGAAGGTGACGGCCAGCTGCCCCACCTCGTCGTCGGTCCCCTCGTCCCCGAGCCGGCGGTCGGTCTCGCCGCGCCCGATCTCCTCCGCCGTCGTCGTGATGCGGCCGACGGTTCGCAGCAGCCGCCGCAGCAGCAGGTACGAGCTGAGCACCCCGGCGACGAGCGCCACCATGGCCTCCGCCAGCGACAGCAGCAGCACCCGCTGGCCCTGGGCCTGCTCGGCCGACAGGTCGGTCGCCGCGACGAACGTGCCGATGGTGGCCCTCCCCGACCGGATCGGGGCAGCCAGCAGCTCCTCGGGCACGCCGGCGACCGACGTGCCGAGCACGATCGTCGACGGCGGCGGCGATGCCAGCCACCGCTGGACCCGGGCGTCGGCCCGCACGGCACCGGCACCCGGGGTCACCAGCACCCTCGGGCCGGGGAGGGCGACCACCAGCTCGGTCCCCGACGGCAGCGAGCGGGCCTGGAGGTACGAGACCGAGGCCGCCACCAGGTCCGTGCCCGCCCCCGCCCGACCGACGGTGGCGACGTACGAGCGGAGCTCGTCGCCGAGGCTCCGCGCCGCCACCGACCGGTAGCTCGCCGTGTACTGGTGCACCAGCGCGACCACGACGACGCCGAGCACCGTGACGAGGACGACGGCGTGGAACGCGGCGAGGCGCACCGCGGTGCCGGTCCGCCGGCGGGTGGGCGCCGCAGGGCCCGGCCGGCTCCGGGTCCCCCGGACGGCTGCCGGCAGCCCGCCGCTCCCTGCCGGGCCGCCCTGGGCCCGGCGCTCCGCCTCGGCGAACCGCCCCGCCTGCGCCCACGTCGACCGCCCACCGCCCGGGTCACCGGTGGAGACGGCCGGAGCGCCGGACCCCGGGCCGGTCAATGGTCCCCCGTGCCGTGGCCGCCGCCGTCGCCCTGCTTCGACGTCGACCCCGAGTCGGACGAGGACGCTCCCGACGAGGCCGCAGGCGGCACGGTGGTGGTGGTCGTCGTCGTGGTCGGCGAGGAGGGAGGCGCCGATCCGTCGGCGCCGGCGCCGCTCCCCTCGCCCGACGGCGCCGGCTGGCCCGACACCGCCACGGGCGCGCCGTCGCCGCCGCCGGCAGCGGGCACCCGGCCGCC
>JAJZYI010000134.1 GCA_021798135.1 Actinomycetes bacterium
CGGGCGTGGGGCCCGGGCCGGCTGGCAGGAAGTTCGGGCCGCTCGGCGCGGCCTGGACGGCGACGGCGGTCAGGCGCCCGCCTCGACCTGCCCGTCGCCCTCGGCGGGCGGCTCCTCGGCCGCCTGCCCGGTGCCGGTGGGCTCGGCGGGCCCGCCACCGAACCCGTCGGCACCGCCACCGAGCCCGTCGGCTCCGCCACCGCCGACGGTGCCGCCGAGCACGCCGGCGCCGAACCCGTCGCCGTAGCCCTGCTGGGCCCCGCCGCTGTCGCGCAGCCAGGCGGCGAGGTCCTCGGTCTCCTCGTCGAAGCCGTAGCTGCGCAGCGACACGGCCACCGCTTCGGGCAGCTCCACGTCCACCCGGCGGTAGAGGTCCATGCCGGTGCCGGCCGGGATGAGCTTGCCGATGATGATGTTCTCCTTCAGCCCGAAGAGCTGGTCGGAGCGGCTCTCGATGGCGGCCTCGGTGAGCACGCGGGTGGTCTCCTGGAACGACGCGGCGGAGAGCCACGAGTCGGTGGCCAGCGACGCCTTGGTGATGCCCATGAGCTCGGGCCGGCCCTCGGCGGGCCGCTTCCCCTCCTGGACGAGGGTCCGGTTCACCTCCGCGTAGACCTGGGACTCGACGCGCTCGCCGGGCAGGAAGGCGGAGTCGCCCGGCTCGGCCACCAGCACCCGGCGCAGCATCTGCCGGACGATCAGCTCGATGTGCTTGTCGTGGATGGAGACGCCCTGGTCGCGGTAGACCTTCTGCACCTCCTCCACCAGGTACTGCTGGGTCTCGCGGATGCCCTTGACCTCCAGCAGCTCCTTGGGGTCCTTCGGGCCCTCGACGAGCGCGTCGCCGGCGGCGACCTCCTGGCCGTCGGCGACCTCGAGGTGGGCGCGCGACCCGACCAGGACGGACTCCTCGGTGCCGTCGTCGCCCACCACGGTGATCCGGCGACCGCCCTCCTCCTCGGCGACGCGGACGACGCCGGAGTGGTGGGCGAGGACCGCGGCGCCCTTGGGCGTGCGGGCCTCGAACAGCTCGACGACTCGCGGCAGGCCGTGGGTGATGTCCTCGCCCACGACGCCGCCGGTGTGGAACGTCCGCATGGTGAGCTGGGTGCCGGGCTCGCCGATGGACTGGGCCGCGATGACGCCGACGGCCTCGCCCATCTCGATGAGCTTGCCGGTCGCCAGCGACCGGCCGTAGCAGAGGGCGCACACCCCGTGCTCCGCCTCGCAGGTGAGGACCGACCGGACCCGGATGCGGGTGATGCCCGGGTCGTCGCGCAGCTGCGCCACGTGGTCGTCACCGAGCATGAGCCCGGCGTCGAGGACGGTGCCGTCGGCCAGCGTCAGGGGCTCGGTGAGGACCCGCCCGTAGGCCCGGGTCTCGAGGTACGACCGCTTGCCGGCCTCGTCGGGCACGACGTCGTCGAGCCAGATGCCCCGCACCGTCCCGCAGTCCTCGGAGCGGATGATGAGCTCCTGGGCGACGTCGACGAGCCGGCGGGTGAGGTAGCCGGAGTCGGCGGTCCGCAGGGCGGTGTCGGCCAGGCCCTTGCGGGCGCCGTGGGTGGAGATGAAGTACTCGAGCACCGACAGGCCCTCGCGGAACGAGGACTTGATGGGCCGGGGGATCATCTCGCCCCGGGGGTTCGACACCAGGCCCTTCATGCCGGCGATCTGGCGGATCTGCTGGGCGTTGCCCCGGGCACCGGAGTCCACCATCATGTCGAGGGGGTTGAAGGCCATCTGCGACAGCGACTGCTCCATGGCCCGCCCGACCTCGGAGGTGGCGGAGGTCCAGATCTCGATCTCCTTCTGGCGCCGCTCGTCGTCGGTGATGATGCCCCGCTTGAACTGGGTCTCGGCCTTCTCCGCCTCGCGCTCGTAGCGGTCGAGGATGGCCGCCTTGTCGCCGGGCGTGCGGACGTCGTCGATGGAGATGGTGAGGCCGGACTGCGCGGCGTAGCGGAAGCCGAGCGACTTCACCCGGTCGAGGGTGTCGGCGACCACGTGCTTCGGCTCGGTGGCGGCGATCTCCTCCACCACGGTCCCGATCGGCGTGTTGCGCTTGCCCACGACGTCGTTGACGAAGCGGAAGCCGGGCGGCAGGGCGCCGTGGAACAGCACGCGGCCGGGCGTGGTGTCGAGGGCGAGCGCCTCGGTGCCCTCGGGGTCGGCGCCGAGGGTCTGCGCCACCGACCGGTACAGGTCGGTGCCGGGCCGCGGCCGGAGCTGGATCCTGGCGTGCAGGTCGACGCCGCCCTCGTCGAGCGCCCGCTCGACCTCGTAGGCGTGGCGGAACGCCCGGCCCTCGCCGGTCGCCCCGTCCACGACGAGGGTGAGGTAGTAGGCGCCGAACACCATGTCCTGGGTGGGCACGGTGATCGGCCGGCCGGTGGCCGGCGACAGGATGTTGTTGGCCGACAGCATGAGCACGCGGGCCTCGGCCTGCGCCTCGGCCGACAGCGGCAGGTGGACGGCCATCTGGTCGCCGTCGAAGTCGGCGTTGAAGGCCGTGCAGACGAGGGGGTGGACCTGGATGGCCTTGCCCTCGACGAGCACCGGCTCGAACGCCTGGATGCCGAGGCGGTGGAGGGTGGGGGCACGGTTGAGGAAGACCGGGTGCTCCCGGATCACGCCCTCCAGCACGTCCCACACCTGCGGGCGCCGGCGCTCGACCATGCGCTTGGCCGACTTGACGTTCTGGGCGAGCTCCAGGTCGACCAGGCGCTTCATGACGAAGGGCTTGAACAGCTCGAGCGCCATGAGCTTCGGCAGGCCGCACTGGTGCAGCTTGAGCGTCGGGCCGATGACGATGACCGAACGGCCGGAGTAGTCGACGCGCTTGCCCAGCAGGTTCTGGCGGAACCGGCCCTGCTTGCCCTTCAGCATGTCGGAGAGGCTCTTGAGCGGCCGGTTGCCCGGGCCGGTCACGGGCCGGCCGCGCCGGCCGTTGTCGAACAGCGCGTCGACGGCCTCCTGCAGCATGCGCTTCTCGTTGTTGATGATGATCTCGGGGGCGCCGAGGTCGAGCAGGCGCTTCAGCCGGTTGTTGCGGTTGATGACCCGGCGGTACAGGTCGTTCAGGTCCGACGTGGCGAAGCGGCCGCCGTCGAGCTGCACCATGGGCCGCAGGTCCGGCGGGATGACCGGCACGGCATCGAGGATCATGGCGCGCGGGTCGTTGATGCGGCGCCCCTGGTCGTCGCGGCGGTTGAAGGCGGACACGATCTTCAGCCGCTTGATGGCCTTCTGCCGGCGCTGGGCCGACAGCGGCCGGCGGCCGTCGGCGGCGTCGATGCTCTCGCGGAGCTTCTGCTCCTCGGCGTCGAGGTCGATCCGGTCGATCAGCTGGGCGATGGCCTCCGCACCCATGCCGCCCTCGAAGTAGTCGTCGTAGCGCAGCTTGAGCTCGCGCCACAGCAGCTCGTCCTCGATGATCTTGCGGGGGAACAGGTCCCGCAGCTCGTCGAAGGCGCGCCGCGCCAGGTCGACGTCGCCCTCGGCGCGGTCGCGCGCCGCCGCGATCTCGCGCTCCACCGCCCGCTGGCGGGCCTTGATCTCGGCCTCCTTGGCGCCCTGGGACTCGAGCTCGGCCAGCTCGGCCTCGAGCGCCTTGAAGCGCCGGTCGATGTCGAGGTCGCGCTGGCGCTCGATCTGGGCGATCTCCTCCGCCAGCTCGGCCTCGAGGTTGGGCAGGTCCTCGTGCAGCTTCTCCTCGTCGACGCCGGTGACGAGGTTGGCCGCGAAGTAGATGACCTTCTCCAGCTGCTTGGCCTTCAGCTCCTCACGGGCCTCGGTGCCCATGAGCAGGTAGGCCAGCCAGCTCCGGGTGCCGCGCAGGTACCAGATGTGGACGACGGCGGCGGCCAGCTCGATGTGGCCCATGCGCTCGCGCCGCACCTTGGAGCGCGTGACCTCCACGCCGCAGCGCTCGCAGATGATGCCCTTGAACCGGACGCGCTTGTACTTGCCGCAGTAGCACTCCCAGTCCTTGGTGGGGCCGAAGATCTTCTCGCAGAAGAGCCCGTCCTTCTCGGGGCGCAGCGTGCGGTAGTTGATGGTCTCCGGCTTCTTCACCTCGCCGTTGGACCAGGTGCGGATGGACTCGGCCGTGGCGAGGCCGATGCGGAGCTGATCGAAGTCGTTGACGTCCAGCACTACAGGCTCCTCTCGGCGGCGCGGCGCTCGTCTTCCTCGTCCGACCCGCGCTCGGGCCGGCTGATGTCGATGCCCAGCTCCTCGGCGGTGCGGAACACGTCCTCGTCGAGCTCGCGCATCTCGATCTCCTCGCCGGTGGTCGACAGCACCTCGACGTCGAGGCACAGCGACTGCATCTCCTTGATGAGCACCTTGAAGCTCTCGGGGATGCCGGGCTCGGGGATGTTCTCGCCCTTCACGATGGCCTCGTAGACCTTCACCCTGCCGAGCACGTCGTCGGACTTGATGGTGAGCAGCTCCTGCAGGGCGTAGGCGGCGCCGTAGGCCTCGAGGGCCCACACCTCCATCTCCCCGAAGCGCTGCCCGCCGAACTGGGCCTTCCCGCCGAGCGGCTGCTGGGTGATCATCGAGTACGGGCCCGTGGAGCGGGCGTGGATCTTGTCGTCGACCAGGTGGGCGAGCTTCAGGATGTAGACGTACCCGACCGAGATGGGGTTGTCGTAGGGCTCGCCGGTCCGGCCGTTGTAGAGCGTGACCTTGCCGTCGGTGCCGATGAGGCGCCTGCCGTCGGCCGAGTCGGGGTTGAGCCGCTCGAACACCTGCTTGATGGTCGGGTGCCGGCCGGCGTTCTCCTCCTCGTCCCAGTGGGCGCCGTCGAACGCCGGCGTGGCCACCCAGGTGGCCGGGTCGGTGCGGGGCCGGGTCTTCGTCTCGGTGCCGCGCAGGGGCGGGTTGTGGGCGGTGGCCCCGTCCCAGCCCCAGCGGGCGGCGTAGCCGAGGTGCGACTCGAGCACCTGCCCGACGTTCATCCGGCTGGGCACGCCCAGGGGGTTCAGGATGATGTCGACGGGGGTGCCGTCGGCCAGGAACGGCATGTCCTCGACGGGCAGGATCTTGGAGATGACGCCCTTGTTGCCGTGGCGGCCGGCGAGCTTGTCGCCCTCGGAGATCTTCCGCTTCTGGGCGACGTACACCCGGACCAGCTGGTTCACGCCCGGGGGCAGCTCGTGGGAGTCCTCGCGCGAGAACACCCGCACGTCGATCACCTTGCCCGACTCGCCGTGGGGGACCTTCAGCGAGGTGTCGCGCACCTCGCGCGCCTTCTCGCCGAAGATGGCCCGCAGCAGCCGCTCCTCGGGGGTCTGCTCGGTCTCGCCCTTGGGGGTGACCTTGCCGACGAGCACGTCGCCGGCGTCGACCTCGGCGCCGATGCGGATGATGCCCCGCTCGTCGAGGTCGGCCAGGATCTCCTCGGACAGGTTGGGGATGTCCCGGGTGATCTCCTCGGCGCCCAGCTTGGTGTCGCGGGCGTCGACCTCGTGCTCCTCGATGTGGATGGAGGTCATCACGTCGTCGCGCACCAGCCGCTCGGAGAGGATGATGGCGTCCTCGAAGTTGTAGCCCTCCCACGGCATGAAGGCGACCAGCAGGTTCTTGCCGAGGGCGAGCTCGCCCTGGTGGGTCGCCGGGCCGTCGGCCAGGATGGTCCCCTTGACCACGGCCTGACCCTCGTCGACCAGGACCTTCTGGTTGATGGAGGTGTTCTGGTTGGAGCGGCGGAACTTCGCCAGCCGGTGGGTGCGCCGGCCCAGCTCCACGCCGATGCGGTCGCGCTGCCCGGCCTCGTACTCGACGACGACGTGGTCCCCGGACACCTCGACCACGCGGCCGGTGCCCTCGGCGAGCAGCACGTCGCCGGCGTCCTGGGCGGCGCGGGCCTCGGCGCCGGTGCCGATGTAGGGCGCCTCGGGCACGACGACGGGGACGGCCTGCTTCTGCATGTTGGCGCCCATGAGCGCCCGGTTGGCGTCGTCGTGCTCCACGAAGGGGATGAGGGCGGTGGACACCGACACGATCTGGTTGGTGGACACGTCCATCAGGTCGACCTCGGTCGGCGGGACGAAGTCGAGCTCGCTGGTGGTGCCGTACGAGGTGGCGGTGGCCCCCACCCGCACGCCGGCGCCCTGGGGGCCGCGGCGCACCAGGACGCGCTCGTCCACGAAGCGGCCGTCGCCGTCCAGCTTGGCGTTGGCCTGGGCGATGACGTGCTCCTCCTCCTCGTCGGCGGCGAGGTACACGATCTCGTCGGTGACGCGGCCCTCGGCGACCTTCCGGTACGGCGTCTCGATGAAGCCGTACTCGTTCACCCGCGCGTACGTGGCCAGGGCGCCGATCAGGCCGATGTTCGGGCCCTCGGGCGTCTCGATGGGGCACATGCGGCCGTAGTGCGAGCTGTGCACGTCACGGACCTCGAACCCGGCGCGCTCGCGCGAGAGGCCGCCGGGGCCCAGCGCGGACAGCCGCCGCTTGTGGGCCAGGCCCGACAGCGGGTTGTTCTGGTCCATGAACTGGCTGAGCTGGCTGGTGCCGAAGAACTCCTTGATGGCGGCGACCACCGGGCGGATGTTGATGAGCGTCTGCGGCGTGATCGCCTCGACGTCCTGGGTGGTCATGCGCTCGCGCACCACGCGCTCCATGCGCGACAGGCCGACGCGCACCTGGTTCTGGATCAGCTCGCCGACCGAGCGGATCCGCCGGTTGGCGAAGTGGTCCTGGTCGTCGATGCGGTACCCCGACTCGCCGTCAGCCAGGTGGAGCATGTAGGTGGCGGTGGCCAGGATCTCCGACGGGCTGAGGACGCCCTGGTCGGGCGCCGGGCGCTCCAGGTCGACGCCCAGGACGTCCGAGATGCGGTCGATCTCGGGACCGAGCTTGCGGTTCAGCTTGTAGCGCCCGACCCGGGTCAGGTCGTAGCGCTTGGGGTTGAAGAAGGCGTTGTCGAAGTAGGCACGCGCCGCGTCGACCGACAGCGGCTCGCCGGGACGCGCCCGCTTGTAGATCTCGAGGAGGGCCTCCTCGCGCGACGGCGCCAGCTCGCGCTCCTTCTCCCACTGGCCCTCGAGGAAGTCGAAGTGCCGGACGAAGCGCTGCAGGAACGCCTCGTCCTCGTACCCGAGCGCCCGCAGCAGCACGAACAGCGACAGGCGGCGCTTGCGGGCGACGCGGGCCCCGGCGGTGACGTCGCGCGACGGCTTGGCCTCGACGTCGAACTCGACCCACTCCCCGCGGTAGGGGTGGATGGTGCCGGTCACGATGGTCTTGGCGTCACGGCCCGGCTGGAAGATGACGCCTGGGGAGCGCACCAGCTGGCTCACCACGACCCGCTCGGTGCCGTTGATGATGAAGGTGCCCTTGTCCGTCATCATCGGGAAGTCCCCCATGAAGACGGTCTGCTCCTTGATCTCGCCGGTGCTCGCGTTCATGAACCGCGCCCGGACGAAGACCGGGGCGGCGAAGGTCATGTCCTTCTCCTTGCACTCCTCCACCGTGAACTTCGGCGGCGGGCGCAGGTCTGGATCGGCGGCGTCGAACTCCAGCTCCAGGCTGAGCTGCCCGGTGAAGTCCTCGATGGGGCTGATGTCGGCGAAGGCGCCGGCCAGTCCCCGGTCCAGGAACCACTGGAACGAGTCGCGCTGGATGGCGATCAGGTCGGGCAGCGGCAGGACCTCGTCGAGGTTCGCGAAGGAGAAACGATCCGGGCTCTTTGACCGTGCAGGCAACGGCCTACTCCTCCCAGGTTCAGGGACGGGCGGTGGACGGCGTGGCGATGCGGTGGGCGGCGCCCGGGCGGCGCCGGCCGGCAGGGCGGTGGCAGGTGTCGGTGTCGCCGGTCACCGCGGCACGGTGGGCGGCGGCACGGTGGGCGGCAGCGGGACGGCGGGCCGTGCCGCCGCCGTGGTGGGTCGTGCGGCTGGTGGTCGTGCGGGAGCGGCAGCGGGCGCCGGCGAGCACCGGGAGGGCACCCGATGCCGGCGCTGGGCACGCGATGGCCGAGGCCGGGCACGCCACGGCCGGCGCGACGAAGCTCCGGGCCAGGCCGGAGGAGTACGAGGGCGCGGAGGGGCGCGTCATTCAGCTGATGAACGATCGGCGCGACGACAAGGCACGGCAACCGGTAAGCATACGCGCTCGGTCGCCCGGGTGCAACCCCGTCGATCACCGCCAGGGTACGGACGAGCGCGGCTCCCGTCAAGCACCGGCCCGGCCGGCACGGCCGCGGCACCGGCCGCTCCTCGGCCGGGCCCGGGGTCCGCCCCGGGCCCGGCCGGGACGGGCTACTTGACCTCGACGGTGGCGCCGGCCTCTTCGAGCTGGGCCTTGGCCTTCTCGGCGTCGTCCTTGGAGACGCGCTCCAGGACCGGCTTCGGCGCGCCGTCGACGAGGTCCTTGGCCTCCTTCAGCCCCAGGCTGGTGAGGGCGCGGACCTCCTTGATGACCTGGATCTTCTTGTCGCCGGCAGACGTCAGGATGACGTCGAACTCCGACTTCTCCTCCTCGGCTGCGCCGGCCGCCTCGCCGCCGGCCGCCGGTGCGGCAGCAACGGCCACGGGCGCCGCCGCGGTGACGCCGAAGCGCTCTTCGAAGTCCTTGAGCAGCTCGGACAGCTCGAGGACCGACAGCGAGGCGATGCCGTCGAGGATCTCTTCCTTGGTCAGTGCCATGGTGCTGGTGCTCCTTCTTCCTGCTGGGGAGATCGGGTGGTTCCTGCTGGGGAGATCGGGTGTCGTGGTCGACCGGGCGGGTGCCGATCGGGTCCGGGGGTGCGGGCCGGGGTCCGGGGTCGGAGACCGGGGTGCGGGGTCGGGGGCCGGGCCGGGGCCGCCGCGGCTGCGC
>JAJZYI010000135.1 GCA_021798135.1 Actinomycetes bacterium
GGTCCGGGCGGTGGCGCCGGCCGGGACCGGCTGCTGCGGCGGCGGGCCCCCGGCGCTCCGGCCTGCCGGCCGGGGCCGCGTGCCGGGCGCGCCGGCAGGTGCCGTGGCGTGCCGATGTCTGGAAGGATCGTGCCATGGACGATCGTCGAACGCAGCAGGACGGTACCGGTGGCGGCGACGCGGTGCTCCTGGAGCCGGGGGCCCGCCCGTCGGGCCTGGTGCCGGGCAGGGGAGCGCCGGCGGGGTCGGACGAGGCCGGGGCCCGCGAGGAGGAGCGCGACCGGTCCGAGTCGGTCGAGCAGCCTGGCAAGGTCATGCGGATCGGCTCGATGGTGAAGCAGCTGCTCGACGAGGTCAGGTCCGCCCCGCTCGACGAGGCCAGCCGCAGCCGGATGCGGGAGATCTACGAGCAGTCGGTCCGGGAGCTGGCCGGAGCGCTCAGCCCGGACCTGTCCGCCGAGCTCGACCGGATGGCGCTCCCCTTCGACGACGCGGCACCGTCCGACGCCGAGCTGCGGGTGGCCCAGGCCCAGCTCGTGGGCTGGCTCGAGGGCCTCTTCCACGGGATCCAGGCGACGCTCATGGCGCAGCAGATGGCGGCGCGCCAGCAGCTCGAGGAGATGCGCCAGCGCGGCCTGCCGCCGGGCTCGGTGGCCGAAGGCCCGGCCCAGCGACCCGGCACCTACCTCTGACGCGTCGCCGCGGCCGGGCGGGTGCGCGGGCCCGGACCGGTCGACCGACGGGCGGTGGCCGGCGGGCCGGCAGGGCGGTGGCCGGCGGGCCGCTGGTAGGGTTCGGAACCACAAGGATGTGATCTCCCACAGGGTGTGGACGGCGCTGTGGGAGATCGTGACCATCGGCACCGGCCGGGGACGGCGCCGGGGGGAAGGCAGGCATCGACACCGCGAGGAGGAGTGCACCGATGGGCGACGGCCGGCCGTTCGCGCACCTGCACACGCACACCGAGTACTCCATGCTCGACGGGGCCGCACGGCTCGAGGACCTGGTCCAGGCGGCGGTGGAGGACGGGCAGCCCGCCCTGGGCATCACGGACCACGGCAACATGTACGGGGTCCTCGACTTCCACCGGCTGTGCCGCAAGCACGGCGTCAACCCGGTCATCGGCACCGAGGCCTACATGGCGGGCGAGTCGCGCCACGAGCGGCCGGTGCGCCGGGGCAAGGTCGACGACACCGGCGGGGACGTCGGGGGCGGGCAGAAGCTCTACTACCACCTGACCCTGCTGGCGGAGACCACGGCGGGGTACCGGAACCTCCTGAAGCTGTCGTCCGAGGCGTACCTGTCCGGCTACTTCTACAAGCCCAGGACCGACTGGGAGCTGCTGGAGCGGCACCACGACGGCCTGATCGCCACGTCGGGCTGCCTCGGCGGCGTGGTGCTGCAGGCCCTGCTGGCCGGGGACGAGGACCGGGCGCTCGCGCTCGCCGGCCGCCTGCAGGACATCTTCGGGCGCGAGAGCTTCTTCGTCGAGCTGCAGGACCACGGGCTCGCCGACCAGCGGCGGACCAACCCGAAGCTCGTCGACATCGCCCGGCGGATCCAGGCACCGCTGCTCGCCACCAACGACAGCCACTACACCCACCGCGAGGACGCCGTCGCCCACGACGCCCTGCTGTGCGTGCAGACCGGCGCCACGATCGACGACCCCAAGCGGTTCAAGTTCGAGGGGACCGAGCACTACCTGAAGACCGCCGCGGAGATGCGCCACCTCTTCGCCGAGCTGCCCGAGGCGTGCGACAGCACGCTCCTCATCGCCGAGCGCGCCGACGTCGACATCGAGTTCGGCGTGAACGCCCTGCCGGAGTTCCCCGTCCCCGGCGAGTTCACCGGCGCCACGTACGAGGAGCGGGCGGACGCCTACCTCCGGCACCTGGCCTACGAGGGGGCGAAGGAGCGGTACGGGTCGGACCTGCCCGGCGAGGTCGTGGAGCGGCTCGAGTACGAGCTGCGGGTCATCGCCACCATGGGGTTCTCCGCCTACTTCCTGGTGGTGTGGGACCTCATCCGCTACGCACGCTCGGCAGGCATCCGGGTGGGGCCCGGTCGCGGCTCGGCCGCCGGCTGCTGCGTCGCCTACTGCCTGCGCATCGTCGACCTCGACCCGATCCGCTACGACCTGCTGTTCGAGCGGTTCCTCAACCCGGGCCGCAAGCAGATGCCCGACATCGACATGGACTTCGACGAGCGCTACCGCGGCGACATGATCAGGTACGCGGCCGAGCGCTACGGCTCGGACCACGTCGCCCAGATCGTCACGTTCTCCACCATCAAGGCCCGGGCCGCGGTGCGCGACGCCGCCCGGGTGCTGGGCTACCCCTACGCGGTGGGGGACAGGATCGCCAAGGCGATGCCCCCGCTGATCATGGGCCGCGACACGCCGCTCCGGGCCTGCCTGGACAAGGTGGAGGGCTACGAGGACGGCTACGTCACCGCCCAGGGCCTGCGCGAGATGTACGAGACGGACCCGGACGCGCACAGGGTCATCGACGTGGCCAAGGGGCTCGAGGGCCTGCGCCGCCAGGACGGCATCCACGCCGCCGCCGTCGTCATCACCAAGGAGGCGCTCACCGAGTACCTGCCGGTGCAGCGCAAGCCCGAGAGCGGCCAGGACCCCGCCGAGGCGCCGGTGGTCACCCAGTACGAGATGCACGGCGTCGAGGACCTCGGGCTGCTGAAGATGGACTTCCTCGGCCTGCGGAACCTGTCGGTGATCGAGCGGGCCCTCGACCTCGTCGAGCGCACCGAGGGCGTGCGTCCCGACATCGACCGCGTGCCGCTCGACGACGAGCCCACGCTGGAGATGCTGCGGCGCGGCGACACGGTGGGGGTGTTCCAGCTCGAGGGCGGCCCGATGCGCTCGCTCATGCGCTCCCTGGCGCCGACGACCTTCGACGACGTCGCCGCCCTGGTGGCGCTGTACCGCCCCGGGCCGATGGCGGCCAACATGCACAAGGACTACGCGGACCGCAAGAACGGCCGCAAGCCCATCACCTACCTGCACCCGGACCTGGAGCCGATCCTGGCCGACACGTACGGCCTCATGATCTACCAGGAGTCGGTCATGCGGGTCGCGCAGAAGTTCGCCGGCTACTCGCTCGAGGAGGCGGACAACCTGCGCAAGGCCGCCGGCAAGAAGGTCCGGGCCATCATGGCCCAGGAGCGCGAGAAGTTCGTCGCCGGGTGCGAGGCGCAGGGGTACGGCCGCGCCATCGGGACGCAGCTGTTCGACATCATCGAGCCGTTCGCCGACTACGCCTTCAACAAGTCCCACTCGTACGGCTACGGGTTCGTGAGCTACCAGACGGCCTGGCTCAAGGCGCACCACCCGGTGGAGTACCTCGCCGCCCTCCTCACCTCGGTGAAGGACGACAAGGACAAGACGGCCGTGTACCTCGGCGAGTGCCGGGCGATGGGCATCGAGGTGCTCGTGCCCGACGTCAACCGGTCGGCAGGCGAGTTCACGCCCCTGCTCGGCGAGGACGGGACTCGCCGCGTCGTGTTCGGCCTCGCCGCGGTGCGCAACGTCGGGGAGGGCCTGGTGGAGCGCATCGTGGCCGAGCGTGACGCCAACGGCCCGTTCGCCGACTTCTACGACTTCTGCCGCCGCGTCGACCCGGCCGTGCTGAACAAGCGCACGGTCGAGTCGCTCGTCAAGGCGGGAGCGTTCGACTCGCTCGGCCACCCGCGCCAGGGCCTGCTGCTGGTCTTCGAGGAGATCGTGGACCGCACGCTGGCGCGCCGGCGCGAGGAGGACGCCGGCATCTCCACCCTGTTCGCCGCCTTCGACGAGCCCGCCGCGGCCGGAAGCGGCGAGGGCATCGGCTACGCCGACACCCGGGTGCCCATCCCCGACCGGGAGTTCGCCAAGTCCGAGCGGCTGTCGTTCGAGAAGGAGATGCTCGGGCTGTACGTGAGCGACCATCCGCTGCGCGGCCTGGAGGCGGCGCTCGGCCGGCTGACCGAGTGCTCGATCGGCGAGGTGAAGGACCAGGACCCGGTGGCCGACGGCACGCGGCGCGAGGGCTCGGTCAAGGTGGTCGGCGGCGTGGTCACCGGCCTGGTGCGCCGCTACACCAAGCGCGGCGAGCTCATGGCGACCTTCGTGCTCGAGGACCTCCACGCGTCGATCGAGGTGTTCGTCTTCCCGAAGACCATGGCCGACGTCGACGGCCTGCTCGACGAGGACGCCGTCGTCGTGCTGAAGGGACGCGTCGACTCCCGTGACGACCAGGTCAAGCTCATCTGCATGGAGCTGAGCCGCCCGCCGCTGGTGGTGGAGGGCGCCGCGCAGCTGCGCGTGCAGCTCCCGCCCAGCAAGGTCACCGACCCGGTGGTCGAGCGGCTGAAGGCGCTGCTGGCCGAGCACCCCGGCCACGAGCCGGTCCTGCTGCAGGTCGGCGACCTGACCCTGCGCCTGCCGCCCCAGTTCAACGTGGACAGCCGCCGGGGCCTCGTCGGGTCGCTGCGGGAGCTGCTCGGGCCCTCCTGCGTGGTGGCCTAGCGCCAGGCTCGTGACCAGGGGCGACGTCGTCGGCGGACCCGGCCGGCGTGCCGGCGTGCCGCAGCGCCGGCGCACCGGGCGGCCGGCCGAATGGGCGCCACCCTCGCGATCCCGTAGAATCTGTGGAGAACCTCTGGCCGTGCCGCTGCCAGGCAACCACGCAGCGTGGTGACTGAGGGGCGGCGGTGCCGGTGCCGAGGCGAGAGCACGACGAGCGCACGGAGCACGGGATGCCGTTTGAGGTGGGGACCAAGGACTGCACGTCGCTGAGCGACGGCGAGCTGGCCGAGATGGCCGACCTTACCGTCGACCGGGAGCCGCGGTTCGACATCGGCTTCCTGTCGAAGCAGTGCGAGGAATGGGTCCTCATCACCCAGGTGCGCGAGGGGCCGAAGCTGCGCGGCTACTCCTTCTGCACGCTGGAGCGCATCGGCGGCACGCCGGCGATGCTGATCGGCCTGGCCAGCGTGGACCGGACGGCCAAGGCCGACCAGGTCCTGCGGCACCTGATGGGGGACCAGTACCGCCGGGCGCTGCTCGCCTTCCCCGACGAGGACGTCCTCGTCGGGACGCGGCTGGCCGAGCCCCACGCCTACCACGTGTTCGCCGGTCTCGACGACATCGTCCCCCGCCCGTCGCACAAGGCCTCGGGCGAGGAGCGGGCGTGGGGACGGCGCCTGGCCAAGCGGTTCGGGGCCGAGCACCAGCTCGACGACCGCACCTTCGTGCTCACCGGCACGGGCGACCTGTGCGGCGCGCTCGACTTCGGCGGGCCGAAGGTGCACGACCCCGAGCCGGAGGTCCTGGAGCTGTTCGGCGCGCTCGACCCGGCCCGCGGCGACCGCATCGTCGGGTTCGGCTGGGCCATGGCCGAGGACCTGGCGTCGGGGAAGCTGTCGCCCCGGCGCTGACAGCACTGCCGGCGCTGACAGCACTGCCGGCGCTGACAGCACTGCCGGCGGCGCTTCCGGCCCGCCCGGGTGGGAACGAGCGGTCCCCCGGGGACCCGGGCTCCAGGGGCGGCGGGGCGTCAGGGGCGGGGGAGCAGGGCGAGGAGCTGCTTGGTGCAGTAGCCGTCGTTCGGGTGGCCGACCGCCACCACCAGGTAGGCGGGCCGGAAGCCGAGGGCGGCGACCAGGGTCTTGCCGACCAGGCGGGTCCGCCCGGCGTCCGCCAGGGCCTGGGCGGCCACGGGGTCGTGCACCGGCAGCCAGTTGTCCGTCCGGTACCAGCCGAACCGGGCCCACGCCGTGCCGTCCTCGGCCCGCAGGAACAGCATCGGCCCGCGCGAGGGAGTGACGACCGCTACCGACGGCCGCATCCCGCGGAATTCCCAGTACGGCCACGACGAGCCGGGGAAGCCGAGCAGGTGGGGCTCCGGCGGCGCCACCGCACCGCGCAGCGCCCGCCGGGCCCGCCTTCCCCGTGCCACGCCGGCCCGCTCGAGCTGGCCGGCGATGAGCAGTGCCTCGGGCCGGGCGGGATCGTCGAGGGCTCCGTGGCGCGACACGGTCCCGTCGACGACGTCGAACGGCTGCACCGTGCCGTCGGGCTGCACGGGCAGCCCGCCGCCGAGGCGGACCAGCACCCGGCTGTCGACGTCGAACGCCACGATGTCGGTGCCGTTCGACCCGCCCCCGAGGACCACGAACCGCCGGGTGCCCTCGCGCCGGGGGGCGAGCCGGCGCGACGACCGGGGACGGTCGGGTCCCCTCCCGGCGCGGCGGCCCCCTCGGCGCCGGCGGGCCAACGCCGTGTCGTCCCGGGCGACGACCTCCTGCGCTCCGGCGCCGCCGAGGACGTCGGTCGTGCCGGGGTCGCCGGTGGTGTAGGCGGTGGCGGGGTCGCCGGTGGTGTAGGCGGTGGCGGGGTCGCCGGTGGTGTAGGCGGTGGCGGGCCCCGCTGCCTCGTAGGCGCCGCCGGGGTCGCCGGTGGTGTAGGCGGTGGCGGGCCCCGCTGCCTCGTAGGCGCCGCCGGGCTCGGCGGCGAGGTGAGCGGCGGCGGGATCGGCCGCCCCGTGGCCGGCGGAGCGGTCGGGACCGCCGGGCCCGACGCCCGCTCCGGGGGCCAGGTCGCCGGTGCACTCGGTCACGGCCGGCTCCCGGCCGCGGCCAGCAGGGCGGCGTCGCTGCGGCGCTGCTCGTCCAGGCGAGCGGCGAGCTCCTCGGGGTCGCCAGCGGGTGCGAGGCACGTGCGGTTGCGGCACACGTAGGCGCGCCCGTCGTCGGGGCGGTCCGCCCACAGGGGCGAGGCTGTGCGCTCGCCCCAGGCCAGGACGACGTCCGGCTCGTAGCGCCGCCGCACCTCGCCGACCATGTCGAGGCGCCCGCCGGTCACCACCACCTCCGTGGGCCCTCCCGCCGCCAGGCTGGCGGCTGCCACGGCGTTGGCCAGGGCGAGCGGGTGCTGCGCGGCGATCGACGCGAGGGTCCCCGCCATGGCGTCGCCGGCCTCGGCCAGCTCGACGTCGCCGACCAGGGCGCCGAGCCGGACCAGCGCCGCGGCCGCCACCGAGCTCGCCGACGGCGTGGCGCCGTCGACAAGCTCCACCGGGCGGACGACCAGGGCGTCGGCATCGTCGCCGGTGGTGGCCAGCAGCCCGCTGCCGTCGGCGAAGTGGGCCAGCATCTCCCTCGCCACCGCGGTCGCCCGCGCCGCCCAGCGGGCGCGGCCGGTGAGCTCGGCAAGCCGGGTGCAGGCGTCCACCATCCAGGCGTGGTCGGCCGCGCAGCCGAGGTGCCGGGCGGTGCCCTCCTGCCACGTCCGCATGAGCCGGCCGTCGCCGGGGCGCCGCAGGCGCTCCCAGAGCAGCTCGCCGACCTCCTCGGCCGACGCCGCCCAGCCGGCCCGGCCGGTGGCGGCGGCCGCCTCGGCGAGCGCGCCAGCGAACATGGCGTTCCACTCCGTGACGACCTTGTCGTCCCGCCCGGGCGGCACCCGGCCGTCGCGTGCCTGCAGGGGCCGGCGGCGGCCGTCGTCGACCACGGCCGGGCGGGCCAGCGGGGCGCCCACGGGCCGCCGCAGGACGTGGCGCCCCTCGAACGCCGGCTCGTCGTCGGCCTGGTACCAGGCGGCGACGACCGCGTGGTCCTCGCCGAGCACGGCTCGCAGCTCGGCGTCGGACCAGACGTAGTAGCGGCCCTCCTCGCCCTCGGAGTCGGCGTCGCGTGCGGCGGCCAGGCCGCCGCCGGGCAGGGCGAGGTCGCCGAGGACGTAGCCGACGGTCTCCTCCACGACCTGCAGCCACCGGGCATCGCCGGTGGCCTGCCAGGCGTGCAGGTAGGCGCGCACCAGGCCGGCCTGGTCGTACAGCATCTTCTCGAAGTGCGGCACGGTCCACGTGGCGTCCGTCGAGTAGCGGGCGAAGCCCCCGGCCAGGTGGTCGACGATGCCGCCGGCGGCCATGGCGCCGAGCGTGGTGGTGGCGGCGGCCAGGGACGCCGCGTCCCCGGTGAGGCGGTGGTGCTGCAGCAGCACCTCGACCAGCGCCGGCTGCGGGAACTTCGGGGCCGGGCCGAACCCGCCGAAGACGGGGTCGAGCCGGGCCACGAGCTGGCCGGCGGCGGTGCCGAGCAGCTCGCGCCGGGCGGTGCCGGCGACCGGCGCCATGGCCGGCACCGTGGCGCCGCGGGCGACGGCGGCGGCGAGCTCGTCCGCCTGGGCCTCGACCTCGGCCCGGCGCTCCGACCAGGCCTCGGCCACCGCGGCCAGCACCCGCCCGAACCCGGGCATGCCGCCACGATCGCTCGGCGGGAAGTAGGTGCCGGCAAAGAAGGGCCGCCCGTCGGGCGTGGCGAACACCGACATGGGCCAGCCGCCGTGGCCGTTCATCGCCTGGACGGCGTCCATGTAGACGGCGTCGACGTCGGGCCGCTCCTCGCGGTCGACCTTGACCGGCACGAACCGCTCGTTCAGCACGGTGGCCACGGCCGGGTCGTCGAACGACTCGTGGGCCATCACGTGGCACCAGTGGCAGGCCGAGTAGCCCACGGAGACGAACAGGGGCCGGTCCTGGTCGCGGGCCCTGGCCAGCGCCTCGGGACCCCAGGGGTACCAGTCGACGGGCTGCCCGGCGTGCTGGCGCAGGTATCGGCTCGGCTCGTCCGCCAGTCGGTTCACGGGGTGATCCTACGGGCGCCGGCCGGGGGGCGGGTGGCGTGCCGGCAGGGCGCGGGTGGCGCCGCCGGCAGGGCGCGGGTGGCGCCGCCGGCAGGGGTGCGCCCGACCGGTCGGGGCCGGCTCCCGGCTTGCGCCCGCCGGCCGGGGAGGTCGTAGGGTGCGGCGGTGGAGATCCGCCTGGACGGCAAG
>JAJZYI010000136.1 GCA_021798135.1 Actinomycetes bacterium
GTCCGCACCGCCCGACGGGGCGCCGGAGCTCCCGGGACCCGGCGAGGCGGGCGGCGCTGGGCCGGAGCCGCCCGGCACGGGCGCACCGGGCCCCCCCGGCGGCAGCGAGGCCGCCGGCAGGCGCTGCTCGATGAACGCCACGTGCCGCCACGTGTCGGCGCCGAGCTCACCGGTGTTGTCGTACGACATGCCGGTGAGCTGCAGGCCGTCCTCGGGCACCCGGTTCCACTCCTTGCAGGCGACCTCGCACGCCTTGCACCCGATGCAGATCGAGGTGTCGGTGAAGAAGCCGACGCGCGGCGGGTGCTCCGGGTAGCCGCTGGCCGCCACCGGGTCGTGCCCGTCGAGCAGGCCGGTGGCGGCACCTCCGCCCGCCGCGGCGCCGGCTCGTCCCCACCGGCGACGACCGGCCACCTCAGCGCTCCCCGCCCGTGCCGGCGTCGATGCCGGCCCGCCGCCGGTAGGACTCGACGAGCGCCGGCAGGGCCGCGCCACGCGGCCGGCGGCCGGGCACGATGTCGGCGGTGAACGCCTTCACCTCCTGGATGTGGACGTTCGGGTCGAGGGCCAGGCCGGCCAGCTCGTTGGCGGCGTCACCGCGCACGTACCCGTTCGGGCCGAAGTGGTAGGGCAGGCCGATCTGGTGGACCACCCGGCCCTGCACCCGCAGCGGCGCCATGCGCTCGGTGACCAGGACGCGCGCCTCCACGGCGTTGCGGGCCGTGACCACGGTGGCCCACCCGAGGTGCTCCAGGCCGCGCTCGGCGGCCAGCGCCGGCGACACCTCCACGAACATCTCGGGCTGCAGCTCGGCGAGGTAGGGCTGCCACCGGCTCATGCCCCCTGCGGTGTGGTGCTCGGTCAGCCGGTAGGTGGTGACGACGTACGGGAACACCGCCGCCCCGGGCTCGCCCGGCCTCGGGTGGTATCGGCTCCTCGGGTCCCGCAGCACCTGCCGCACCGGGTTGCGCTGCTGCGCGTACAGGGCGTTGGCGAACGGCGACTCCTGCGGCTCGTAGTGCGCCGGGAGGGGCCCGTCGACCAGACCGGTCGGTGCGAACAGCCACCCCTTGCCGTCGCGCTGCATGACGAAGGGATCGCCGCCGGACCGGGCCGGCGCCCCGTCGGCCGCGGGGACGTGCTGGTGCGGCGCCAGGGTGGGGTCGATGTCCGGCACGTCGTGCCCGGTCCACCGGCCCCGGTCCTCGTCCCACCACACGAGCGCCTTCCGCTCGCTCCACGGCCGCCCGTCGGGATCGGCGGAGGCGCGGTTGTACAGGATCCGCCGGTTCCCGGGCCACGACCAGCCCCACTGGGCCGCCACCCAGTCCTGGTCGCTCCCGGGCGTGCGCCGCGCCGCCTGGTTCACCCCGCCGGCGTAGACCCCGGCGTAGATCCAGCAGCCGCAGGTCGTCGACCCGTCGTCGCGCAGCTGCCCGGGGCCGTCGACAGGGCGGCCGTCGGCTCCCACCCCGTTGACCTCGGCCAGCACCGCCTCGGCGCTCGGCTCCCCGTGCGGGCCGGTCGTCGGGTAGTCCCAGGTCAGCTCGAGCACCGGGCGGTCCATGTCGTCGGTCGACCCGGCCAGCCGCTCACGGACCAGCCGGCCCAGGTGGTAGTAGAACCACAGGTCGCTGCGTGCGTCGCCGGGCGGCTCCACCGCCTGGTGGTGCCACTGGAGCATGCGCTGGGTGTTGGTGAAGCTGCCGTCCTTCTCGGTGTGCGCCGCGGCGGGGAAGAAGAACACCTCCGTGGCGACGTCCTCGGTGCGCAGCTCGCCCGTCTCGATCTCGGGCCCGTCCTTCCACCACGTGGCGCTCTCGATGAGCGAGAAGTCCCGCACCACCAGCCAGTCGAGGTTGGCCATCCCCAGGCGCTGCAGCTTGGCGTCCGCCGAGCCCACCGCCGGGTTCTCCCCCACCACGAAGTAGCCCTTGCACCGGCCGGCGACCTGCGCCTGGACCGTCGGGTAGGTGCTGTGGTCGCCGGTGATGCGGGGCAGGTAGTCGAAGCAGAAGTCGTTGTCGGCCGTCGCCGCGTCGCCCCACCACGCCTTGAGCAGGCTCACGAGGTAGGAGCGGGTGCCGTGCCACAGCCCGCCGCGTGCCCGCCCGGCCTCGACGTAGGCGTCGAGGCCCGCGTGGCGCGCCGCGTCGGGCATGGGCAGGTAGCCGGGCAGGAGGTCGAACAGGGTGGGGATGTCGGTCGACCCCTGGATGCTGGCGTGCCCCCTCAGCGCCAGGATGCCTCCACCGGGCCGGCCGATGTTGCCGAGCAGCAGCTGCAGGATGGCGGCGGTGCGGATGTACTGCACGCCCACGGTGTGCTGCGTCCACCCCACGGCGTAGGCGAAGGCCGTGGTCCGCTCCGGCCCCGAGCTCCGGGCGATGGTCTCGCAGACCCGCAGGAACAGCTCCTCGGGGACGCCGCAGACCCGCTCGACCAGCTCAGGCGTGTACCGGGCGAAGTGCCGGCGGAGGATCTGGAGCACGCAGCGCGGGTGCTGCATGGTGTCGTCGCGCCGCGCCGGCCCTCCGGGACCGGCGGTCTCGTAGGCCCATGTCTGCTGGTCGTAGGTCCGGGTCTTCGCGTCGAACCCCGAGAACAGGCCGTCGAGGTCCTCGGTGTCGGCGAACGCCTCCCCCACGACGAGCGGGGCGTTCGTGTAGGCGACCACGTAGTCGCGGAAGTACCGCTCGTGCTCCAGGACGTAGCGCACGATGCCGCCGAGGAAGGCGATGTCCGAGCCGGCGCGCAGCGGCACGTGGACGTCGGCGACCGCGCTGGTGCGGGTGAACCGCGGGTCGACGTGGACGAGCGTGGCGCCGCGGGCCTTGGCCTCCATGACCCACTGGAAGCCCACCGGGTGGCACTCGGCCATGTTCGATCCCTGGACCACGATGCAGTCCGCGTGCTGCAGGTCCTGCAGGAACGTGGTCGCCCCGCCCCTACCGAACGAGGTCCCCAGACCGGGGACCGTGGCGGAGTGTCATATGCGCGCCTGGTTCTCGATCTGCACGGCCCCGAGCGCCGTGTACAGCTTCTTCATCAGGTAGTTCTCTTCGTTGTCGAGCGTGGCGCCGCCGAGGCTGGCGATCCCCATGGTGCGCCTGACCCGCCGGCCCTCCTCCTGCCACGACCACGTCTCGCGGCGGGTGCGCACCACCCGGTCCGCCACCATCGCCATGGCGGTGTCGAGGTCGAGCGTCCGCCACGACGTGGCGTGCGGGGCCCGGTACAGCACCGCCGAGCGCCGCGCCGGGCCCGTGGTGAGCTGCAGGCTCGCCGCCCCCTTCGGGCACAGTCGACCGCGGCTCACCGGCGAGCCGGGGTCGCCCTCGATCTGGACGACGCGGCCGTCCTGCACGTACACGTCCTGGCCGCAGCCCACCGCGCAGTAGGGGCAGACCGACTTCACCACGGCGTCGGCCGTCGCCGTCCGGGCCCGGGGCATCTCCCGGCCCTCGGCACGCGCAGCGGCACCGCGACCGGTCCGGTCCGGGCCCGCCGCCTGGCGGAGCACCGGCCAGCCGAGCGGGGTCCTGCGTGCCATGCTGCCTCCTCCGCTGCCTCGTGCCCGTGCGCCGGCTCGCTGCCGGGACGGGGTGTCCCGGCAGCCGGCGGCGCTCCGAGCCTGCCGGTGACCACGCCATCGTGCCCGGGGGCTCCTGGTGCCAACCGTAGGCCGTGGCGACGGATCGTGCCGGGACCGGCGGGCCGACCCCGAACCGGGCGGGGACTGGCGGACCCACCCCCGGGTCGGGCGGCGGCGAGCCCTGGCGGTGCGCTTCGGCGGCATGCCCTGGCGGTGCGCTTCGGCGGCGAACCCTGGCGGTGCCGGTGCGCTTCGGCGGCGAACCCTGGCGGTGCCGGTGCGCTTCGGCGGCGAACCCTGGCGGTGCGCTTCGGCGGCGAGCCCGGCTGGCACGCGGCGCGAACGCCTCGCGACCAGGGCGCTAGGGTCCGGCTGTGGAGCCGCACACCGTCGCCGCCCCGAGCGAGGGCGGCGATCGCCGCCCGTCGGAGGCGCCGCCGTCGGTCGACGCCCTTGCCCGCTCGGTCGCCGACGTCGGCCTGCCGCACCCCCTCCTCGTCCAGGCGGCGCGAGCAGCCGTCACCGCGGGCGACCCCGCGTCTGCCCGCGACCGGGCGGAAGCGGCGCGCGCCCGGCTGCAGCGGCCGGTGGTGAACGCCACCGGCGTCCTGCTGCACACCAACCTGGGACGGGCCCCGGTGACGTGGGCACAGGGCGCCCGGGCCGTCAACGTCGAGCTCGACCTCGGGTCCGGCCGACGCGGCCGGCGAGGCGAGACCGCCACCGCCGCGCTGCGGGCCCTCACCGGTGCCGAGGACGCCGTCGTCGTCAACAACGGCGCCGCCGCCGTCCTGCTGGCCCTGGCTGCCCTGGCCGCCGGCCGGCCGGTGATCGTGAGCCGCGGCGAGCTCGTCGAGATCGGCGGCGGCTTCCGCATCCCCGAGGTCCTCGCGAGCTCCGGCGCCCGCCTGGTGGAGGTGGGGACGACCAACCGCACCCGCCGCTCGGACTACGAGGACGCCGTGGCCGCCGTGGCCGCGGCGGGCGGACTGACGCCGGTCATCTTGAAGGTGCACCAGTCCAACTACCGCGTCGTCGGGTTCACGTCGTCGGTGCCCGTCGGCGAGCTCGCCGGGCTGGGCGTGCCAGTGGTGGCCGACATCGGCTCCGGCCTGCTCGACGCGGCGGCACCGTGGGTGCGCGGCGGGCCGCCGGGATGGCTGGCCGGGGAGCCCGCCGCCCGCCAGACCCTGCGCCACGGTGCGGCGCTCGTGACCTTCTCGGGCGACAAGCTCCTCGGCGGCCCGCAGGCGGGCGTCGTCGCCGGGCGCGCCGACCTGGTGGCGGCCTGCGCCCGCCACCCCCTCGCCCGCGCCCTGCGGCCCGGTGCCATGGTGCTCGGCGCCCTGCAGCAGGTGCTGCTGGCCTACGCGCGCGGCGACGGCGACGCCGTCCCGCTCTGGCGCATGGCCAGCGCCGGCGAGGACGGGCTGCGGGCACGATCGGCGGCCGTCGCTGCTGTCGTGCCCGGTGCGAAGGTGGTGCCGTGCCGCTCGGTCGTCGGGGGCGGCGCGCTGCCGGGTGTGGAGATCCCGTCGGCCGGCGTGGCCGTGCCGGGCGACGTGGCCGCATCGCTGCGCCGGCACGAGCCGCCCGTGGTCGCCACCGTGCGCGCCGGCTCCACCGTCTGCGACCTGCGCACCGTGGACCCGGCCGACGACGTGGTGGTGGCCCGGGCCCTGTCGGCGGCGCTGGGCGCCTGACCCCGTGCACGTCGTCGCCACCGCCGGCCACGTCGACCACGGCAAGTCGACGCTCGTCCGCGCCCTCACGGGCATGGAGCCCGACCGCTTCGCCGAGGAGCGGGCCCGCGGGCTCACCATCGACCTCGGCTTCGCCTGGACCCACCTGCCGTCGGGCCGCGAGGTGGCGTTCGTCGACGTGCCCGGCCACGTGCGCTTCATCGAGAACGCCCTTGCCGGCGTGGGGATGGTCGACGCGTGCCTGTTCGTGGTGGCGGCCACCGAGGGCTGGATGCCCCAGTCCGAGGAGCACCTGCGGATCCTGGAGCTGCTGGGCCTCGGCCACGGGATGGTGGCGCTCACCAAGGCGGGCGGCGTCGAGCGCGACGTGCTGCAGGCCCGTGCCCGCGAGGTGCGCCACCGGATGGCGGGGACCTTCCTGGCCGGCGCGCCCGTCGTGGCCGTCGACGTCGTGGCCGGCGAGGCGACCGGGCTCGGCACCGGCGGGGCCGCGGCCGGGCTCGCCGCCGCGCTCGACGCGCTGCTCGCCGGCACGCCGGTGGCCGAGGACCGGGGACGGCCGAGGCTGTGGGTCGACCGCTGCTTCGCGGTGGCCGGCGCGGGCACGGTCGTCACCGGCACGCTCACCGGCGGCAGCCTGGCGGTCGGCGACGAGCTGCTGGTCGTGCCGGCCGCCGGCCCGGCCCACGCCGTCCGGCAGGTGCGCGTCCGCTCCCTGCAGACCCACCGCACCCCCGTCGGCACGTCGCCGCCCGGCCGCCGGGTCGCCGTCAACCTGGCGGGCGTGCCGCGCGCCGCTCTGGGGCGGGGCCGGGCACTCGTCCGGCCCGGCCAGTGGGAGCCCTCCAGCGTCGTCGACGCCCGCCTGCACGTCCTGGCGGGCCTGTCACATCCCGTCGAGCGCCGGGGGGCGTTCCGGCTCCACACGGGCACGGCCTCGGTGCAGGTGGCCGTGCGCATCCTCGGCGGCAGTGCCATCGAGCCCGGAGGCGCTGGCCTGGTGCGGCTGCACCTGCCCGAGCCGCTGCCTCTCGTGCCCGGGGACCGCTTCGTGCTGCGCGAGTCCGGACGGTCCGAGACTGTCGGCGGGGGCGAGATCCTGGACGTGGCGCCCGTCCTGCCGGCGGCAGCCGCCCGGCCCGACCGGTCGGTGGCGCGCGTCGTCCGCGAGCGGGGTTGGGTCGACGCCGACCTGCTCGAACGCCTGACCGGGCACCGCCGGCAACCCGACGTGGGACGGTGGGTCGTCGACCCCGGCGCTCTGCGTGACGCCCGGCGCGACCTCGCCGACGCCGTGGCCGCGGCCGGGCCGGCGGGCCTGGACGTGGCGGGCCTCGACGACCGCTCGCGAGCGCTGCTGGCCTCGCTCCCCGGGGTCGTCCGCGAGCGTGGGCGCGTCCGCCCTACCGGCCAGGCGGCGACCCCCTCGCTCGCCGGGCACCCGTACCTGCGGGCGCTGGCGGCTTCGCCGTTCTCGCCGCCCGATCCCCGCGATGCCGGGGTCGACCCGGCGACCCTGCGGGCCCTGGTCGACGAGGGCCTGGTCGTCCGGTGCGGCGACTGCTGGTTCGCGCGCCCCGCCGTCGACCGGGCAGCCGCCGAGATCGCTGCCCTGCTCCGCCGGCAGCCCGCCGGCGTCACCGTCTCCGACGTCCGCCGGGCGCTGGGCACCAGCCGGCGGTTCGCCCTTCCGCTGCTGGCGCACCTGGACCTCGCCGGCGTGACCCGCCGGCGGGGCGACCTGCGGGTGGGCGGCCCGGCCCTGCCCGCTCCCCCCGCGACGGGCACGCCCGAGCCGGCTGGGACGCCCTCGGCAGCCGGCGAGGCCCCACGGACCGGGGAGCCCACGGGCACAGCGGGCGGCGCGGCGGTTACCCGGGCTCACGACGCCCCGGCGTCGGCGCGTGCCGCCCGCCTCGGGACCGGGGAGGCGCACCGATGAGCGACGACCGGCGCGAAGACCGCCCGCTGCCCCGGCTCACGGCCCTGACGAGCGGCGGCGGCTGCTCGTGCAAGCTGCCGGCGCCCGACCTCGAGGCGCTGCTCGCCTCGGCCTACGGGCACGGCACCCCGGCACCGCCGGCCGGCCCCGCGCTCGCCGGGGCCGAGCTCGTGTGCGGCCTGGAGTGGGGTGACGACGCCGCCGTAGTCCGCGTCGCCGCCGGCGCCGCCGTGGTCACGACGACCGACTTCTTCCCCCCGGTGGTGGACGACCCGTTCGCCTGGGGCCGCATCGCCGCGGCCAACGCCCTGTCGGACCTGTACGCCATGGGGGCGACGCCGGTCTCCGCCCTCAACCTGCTGGCCTGGCCGACCGACGTCCTGCCGGCGACCGTGGCCGCCGAGGTGCTGCGCGGAGGGCGCTCGGCCACCGACGAGGCCGGCTGCATCCTGGCCGGAGGGCACAGCGTCACCGGCCCGACCCCGATGTACGGGCTCGCCGCCACCGGCATGGCCGACCCCGATCGGCTCCTGCGCAACGACGCGGCGCGCGCCGGCGACCCGATCACCCTGACCAAGCCGATCGGCGTCGGCGTCCTCAACAACCGGCACAAGGCCACCGGCGAGCCCATCGACGAGGCCGTCGCCGTGATGAGCGCCTTGAACCGCGACGCGGCGAGCGCCGCGCTGGCAGCGGGCGCCCGGGCCGCCACCGACGTCACCGGCTTCGGCCTGCTCGGCCACCTCTACAAGATGGCCCGGGCCAGCGGGCTCACCGCCGAGGTCGACGCCGCCGCCGTGCCGTACCTGGACGGCGCCCGGCAGGCCGTGGCTGCCGGCTTCGTCCCGGGCGGGACCCGGCGCAATCTGGCCTGGGTCGCCCCGCACCTGCGCACAGCGCTGCCCGAGGACGAGCTGCTCCTCCTCGCCGACGCCCAGACCTCGGGCGGCCTGCTCGTCGCCGGCGAGCTGCCGGGCCACCCGGTCATCGGCCGCTTCGTGCCGTCTGCGGGGGCGGCCCTCGTCGTGCGCTAGGACGGGCGACCCGGCTACCGTCGGTCCCGGAGGTGTCCGGGCACCTGGTGGGCTCCCCCGCCTTCAAAGCGGGTGGGACGGGCGATCCCCGTCCGGCGGGTTCGATTCCCGTCCACCTCCGCTCCGGCGCTGCTCGCCCGGTCGCGCCCTCGGCGCCCGGCGGCACGCACCCACGCGGCACGGCCCCATCCGGCCGGGCAGTCGGCGCGGGCCAGCAACCCGCAGTACGCCAGCACCCACCAGCACGCCGGAAGCGCGCCGGAAGCGCGCCGGCACGCCGGAAGCACCCCGGCACGCCGGCACCCGGCTCGCCCGGACGATGCGGACGCTCCCGACGGCGGCAGTAGCCTTGCGCCGTGGGGTGGCCTGGGGCACGTGCGGGAACGGCGCGCGCCTGCATGCCGCCGGCCCGCCACCCTGGTGGACCTGCCCCCCATGGCCACCCCGGCGCACCCGTCCCCCATGGCCACCCCGGTGGACCTGCCCCCCATCGCCACCCCGGCGCACCCGTCCCC
>JAJZYI010000137.1 GCA_021798135.1 Actinomycetes bacterium
CGCCGCGGGGCGCCCGCCGACCGGGACCGACCAGCCGGGCGGCGCGGCCGGGTTCGCCTCGCTGGGCGTGGCGCCCGCGCTCGTCGACGTCCTGGCACGGCGCGGCATCCACTCGCCGACACCCGTCCAGGGCGCGACGGTCCCCGACGCGCTCGCCGGGCGCGACGTCTGCGGCAAGGCGCCCACGGGGTCCGGCAAGACCATCGCCTTCGGCGTGCCGCTCGCCTCGCTCGTCTCGGCGGGCCGGCCGGGACGCCCCCGCGGCCTGGTGCTGGTCCCCACACGCGAGCTCGCCACGCAGGTTGCCGACGAGCTCGCGCCGCTGCTGGCGACTCGCCGGCTGCGCCTGGCGACGTTCTTCGGCGGGGTGGGGTTCGGTCCCCAGCTGCGGGCGCTCCGCAGTGGTGTCGACGTCGCCGTCGCGTGCCCGGGCCGGCTCCAGGACCTGCGCGACAGCGGCCACCTGGCGCTCGACGACGTCGACCTCGTCGTCGTCGACGAGGCCGACCGCATGGCGGACATGGGGTTCCTCCCCTCGCTGCGCCGGATCCTCGACGGAACCTCCGCCGACCGCCAGACGCTGCTGTTCTCGGCCACGCTGGACGGCGCCGTCGACTCGGTCGTGCGCCAGTACCTCGCCGACCCTGTCCGCCACGAGGTGGTCGCGTCCGACGACGACCTCGGTCGGATGAGCCACCGCTTCGTCGCCGTCGACCAGTCCGACCGGGTGGCGGCCTGCGCGTCGGTGCTCGCGGCGTCGCCCGCCAGCGTCGTGTTCGTCCGCACGCGCCACGGCGCCGACCGCCTGGCCCGGCAGCTCGGGCAGTCCGGCATCCAGGCCGCGGCGATCCACGGCAACCGCACGCAGCCCCAGCGGCAGCGCGCCCTCGACGCGTTCCGGGACGGGTCGGTCCGGGCCCTCGTGGCCACCGATGTGGCCGCCCGGGGGATCCACGTCGACGACGTCGGCTGCGTCGTGCACTTCGACCTGCCGGCGGAGGCCGCCGACTACGTGCACCGTTCGGGCCGGACGGCCCGGGCCGGCGCCACGGGGAACGTGGTCGCCCTCGTGCTGCCCGACCAGCACGGTGCCGCCCGCACCCTGGTGCGAAACCTGGCGCTCGAGGCCGACATGGACGGCATCGAGCCGGCGGGACCGGCGTCCGGGCCGGCCTCGCCGAGCCCCGCCGGCAACAGGTCCGGGGGCGCAGGACGGGACCGGCGAGCTCCGGCTCCGGCACGGGCAGGTCGATCCGCGACGAACGGCGCCCGCACGAACGGTGCGAGCACGAACGGCGCCGGCCCGGACGCACCCGGCAGGAACGCAGCCGGCAGGAGCTCCCCTCGCACGAACGGCGCCGGCACCGGCACGGGCGGCACCGGCACGAGCGGCTCCCGCACGGGCGGCACCGGCACGAGCGGCTCCCGCACGGGCGGCTCCCGCACGGGCGGCACCGGCACGAGCGGCTCCCGCACGGGCGGCTCCCGCACGAGTGGCGCGCGGGGGCGCTGGAGCCCGAGCGGACGCGGCCGGCCGGTCCGGTCCCGGTCGGTCGGCCGCTGACCAGCCGACCCGGGACGGCGTCGCTGGACCGGCACCGGGAGGCCGGGGGGTAACGGGTAGCGTGCCAGCATGGCTCCACCTGGTGACGTCGGCCCGCCGGCGGGCCCGCACCGGGCCGACGAGCCTTCGGTCCCCGCCCTGACGAGCCCGAGCTCAAGGTCGCGTCACGGCGACTCCCCGCTCGGCGCGGCGACGGTCGCCGCCGACCGCCAGGTGCACCGGCAGGCGGGGCGCCGATGAGGGCCGTCTTCATCACCTTCCTGGCCGGTGCCGGCACGGGCACGACGATCGCCGTCAAGGACTGCGTCGCCGTCGCCGGCGTGCCCACCACGGCCGGTTGCAGGGCCGTCGCGGAGCTGGCCGGCCCTGCAGAGGCCGACGCCGCGTGCCTGGCGCCCGTGCGCGCCGCGGAGTCCGCCGGCCGGGCTCGGCTGGTGGGTACCACCAACCTGCACGAGCTGACGTTCGGCATCACCGGCCGCAACCCGTGGTTCGGCACGCCGCGCAACCCCCTCGACCCGAACCGCGTGCCCGGTGGCTCGTCGAGCGGGTCGGCCGTGGCCGTGGCGACCGGCGCCGCCGAGGTGGCGGTCGGAACCGACACGGGAGGGTCGATCCGCATACCCGCAGCGTGCTGCGGCGTCGCCGGGTTGAAGCCGACCACGGGCAGGCTGCCGGTCGCCGGGGTGCGCCCGCTCGCTCCCTCGCTCGACACCGTGGGCCCGCTGGCGGCCGACGCCCCGGGCCTGGCACGCGCCATGGACCTGCTGGAGCCTGGCTTCGCCGCGGCCGTGGCCGCCGCCGGAGCCAGGCTGGACGCAGCGCCGCCGCTCGTCGGGCGTCTCCGCCTGCCTGCGGAGCCGGCCATCGACGCGGCCTGCGACGCCGCCATCGAGGCCGCGGGGGCCCGCCCGCGCGACGTGACGCTGCACCGGTGGCCACAGGCCACCGCCGCCGCCCGCACCGTCCTGCTGGCCGAGGCGTGGCAGACGGACGGCTACCTGCTCCGCACCGCGCCCAACGGCATCGGCGAGGACGTCGCCGCCCGCCTCCACCTCGCCTCGGCGGTGTCCGCTGCCGAGGTCGCTCGCGCCGCCCGCGTCGCCGGCCTGTGGTCGGGCGACCTGGACCGCCTGTTCGGCACCGTCGACGTCCTCGCCCTTCCCACGCTGTCGGGCTGGCCACCCGAGCTCGACCGCGCCGACGGCCTCGACGCGCTGCGCCTCACCCTGCCGGTGAACCTCGCCGGCCTGCCGGCCGTCGCCGTGCCCGTGCCCACCCGCGGACCGCTCCCGGCCAGCCTGCAGCTCGTCGGGCCGGCGGGGTCCGACGCCCTGCTCGTCGCCCTCGCCGCGCGCGTCCCCCGGCCCGCCCACCTGCGCCGCTGACCCTCCAGCGCAGCGCACGGATGACCGGCCAGCGCCGCGCACACCCGGCCCGCCGGCGCCGCGCACACCCGGCCCGCCGGCGCCGCGCGCACCACGAGCCGGCGAGCCCTGTTGGCCTTCGGCGTGGCGCCGTGGTGGAATTCGCCTGGTGGTGACGCCAGGGCCCGGACCGGTCGGGGCCGAAGCCGGGGCGACCACCGGACCGCAACGGAGCGGGCGGCACCGACCGCCCCACGATGACAGGGGATGCCCGTGGACGACGCCCGCCGACTCAACAGCGAGCTAGCGGAGAGCGGCCGGCGGCTCCGCCAGGCCATTCCCGAGGTCTACGACGCCTACGCCGCGCTCCACCGGGCCACGCTGACCGACGGTGTGCTCAGCGCCAAGACGAAGGAGCTCATCGCCCTCGCCGTCGCGGTCACCCGAGAGTGCGACGGCTGCATCGCCTCGCACGCCCGCGGCGCAGCCCGGCGTGGCGCCACCGCCGAGGAGGTGGCCGAGGCGATCGGCGTCACCATCCTGATGAACGGCGGTCCCGGCACCGTGTGGGGCCCCCGGGCGCTCGACGCCTTCCACGACTTCGCCGACCCCCAGCCGTCCCGGGCCGCCGACGGCGCTGGCACCGGGGCCGGTCAGGCACCGTCGTGACCGCGGGCACCGCCGACGGCGCGACGACGGCCCACGCGGTGGTCCTGGACCGTCCCGCGCCCCTGGCGGACGGGCCGCTCCGCCTCGGCGAGGTGGCCGTTCCCGGTCCTGGCACCGGCCAGATCCTGGTGGAGGTCACCGCATGCGGCGTGTGCCGCTCCAACCTCCACATGATCGAGGGCGACTGGGTTGCGCACGGCGTGCCCGCCAAGACGCCGATCGTGCCCGGCCACGAGGTGGTGGGCCGGGTCGCCGCGGTCGGCACCGGCGTCGACTGGCTCCGGCCGGGAGACCGGGTCGGCGTGCAGCCCCTGTGGTCGACGTGCGGCCACTGCGAGCACTGCCTGTCGGGACGGGAGCAGCTCTGCGCCGACAAGGAGATCACCGGTGAGACCGTCGACGGCGGCTACGCCACGCGCATGCTGGCGACCGCGGCCCACGCCTACCGGGTGCCGGAGCCGCTCGACGACGCCGCCGCCGCCCCGCTGTTCTGCCCGGGCGTCACCGCCTACAACGCCGTGTCCAAGGCGGGGCTCGCACCGGGCCGGTCGGTGGCGGTCTTCGGCGTCGGCGGCGTCGGCCACATGGTGCTGCAGTTCGCCGCCCTCACCGGTGCCGAGGTGGTCGCCGTGACCCGCAGCGCCGAGCACCGCGAGCTCGCGCGAGAGCTCGGCGCCCGGCGGTCCGTCGACGCCTCGGGAGGCGATGCCGCCGAGCAGCTCGGCGCCAGCGGTGGCGTCGACGCCAGCATCGTCTTCGCCCCGTCCAGCGACGCCGTCCGCCAGGCGGTCGCCGCCACCCGGCCCGGTGGCACCATCGTCGTCGGGGTCCACGCCAACCTCGGCGAGGTGCCGTTCGTCGAGGAGAAGCGGGTGGTCGGCTCCGTCATCGGCTCCCGCTGGCAGATGCACCAGGTGCTGCGGATGGCCGCAGCCGGCCTGGTCCGGACGGTGTTCGAGCCCTTCCCCCTCGACGAGGCGCCCGAGGCCCTGCGGCGGCTGCAGCGGGGCGAGCTCCGGGCCCGGGCCGTGCTCGTCACCTGAAGCGAGGCGCGCGAGCGGTCCCGACCGGCGTCCACTGCAGCGGCCGGTCGATCTCCAGCCAGATGGCCATGAGCCGCGGAGCCGACGCCGAGGGCATGCCGCACGCCATCGCCAGGGTGGCGTCGGCGGGGGACACGTCGACGACCGCCCAGGGCGTGCCCCCGTACCGGGGGGCCACGACGGCGGTGCGCTCCACGCGCTCGTGCGGGGCCAGCGCCGTGTCGTCGATCGGGACCAGGTCCACGTGCAAGCGGTCGGAGCAGCCGCCCGCGCAGCGGTGGCGCTCGAAGCCGTCGTCGTCCACGCCGATGGAGGCGAGCGCACACGGCCGGCACACGAGGACCAGGCGCGGGTCGGGGAAGAAGGCACGCCCCCCGTCCACCGGCCCCACGTAGCCCTCCTCCGCGATCGCCCCGCAGGTGCTGCAGAACGACCCGGCGGGCCATTGGGCCAGGATGCTCCGCCGGCCCTCAAGTGGCAGTACCGGTGACTGTTCGTCGCGGTTGCTCATGACCGTCCACGCTGCCGCGCTCATGTGGAGATGATCGGACGTCCACACGTCCTCCTTGCACAGCCGACGATCAACTTCCCACCGTGAGCGCGCGTGCCCTGCGTGAGCGGCACGAAGAGTGGGAGACCGTCCACAGCCGCAGTGACCCGGCGGCCTCGGCGCACACGGGTTCTGCCATACTCCGACGGGGAGCCGCTGGTCGGGGCCGGCCGTGGCGCCGCGCCCGCGCTGCAGGGCGGCTGCGGGGGCGGCGTGCCCGGCCCCGAAGCCGGTGCGCTCCGCCGCCGGCGGCGGGAGGAACGGCCATGGGGAGCAGGGAGGCCAGCGGAGCGAGGCCGGGCGCCGTGCGGCGCCTGGTGCACGGCCACCGGCGCCTGGCGGCCGCTCTGGGCTCGCTCGCCGCCGTCGCCGCGGCCGTGGCCGCCGTGGTCGCCCTGCTCGTCCTCGCTCCCGGGCCCGAAGGAACCTCGGGCACCGGCTCGGCGGGCGCAACCGCGCCGAGCGCCGTCTGGGTCGGCCACCACGGGCGATGGCTCACGAACCCGTCGGGAGCCGTGGTGCTCCTCCACGGGGTCGACATGGTGGACAAGCGAGCGCCCTACACCCCGGCCGGCGCCGGCTTCGGCGCCGTCGCGGCCGCGACCCTCGCCGGCGACGGCTTCGACGTCGTCCGCGTCGGGATCCTCTACCAGGCGCTCGAGCCCCGGCCGGGCCGGATCGACCGGGCGTACCTCGCCTCGATCGCCTCGACGGTGGCCACGCTGGCCCACCACGGCATCTACTCCCTGCTCGACTTCCACCAGGACGAGCTGAGCGCCGAGTTCGGAGGGGAGGGCTTCCCGTCGTGGTCCGTGCTGACCGGCGGCCTGCCCGTGCGCTCCTACCCGTTCCCCGACGCGTACGTGCTGAGCGCCGCGCTCGACCACGCGTTCACGGCCTTCTGGGCGGACGCGGCCGGCCCGGGCGGCGTCGGCCTGCAGGAGCGCTACCTGCAGGCGGTGCGAGCCGTCGCCCGGCGCTTCGCCCCCGACCCGTGGGTCATCGGCTACGACCTCTTCAACGAGCCCTATCCCGGAACCGCCACCACCGGAGAGCTCGCCGCCTTCTACGCCAAGGCCGTCCGGACCGTCCGCAGCGTCGACGCCCGGCACATCGTGTGGTACGAGCCATGGGTCACGTTCGACTTCGGCGTCCAGACGGCGCTCGGCCGCCTGCCGGGCGCGAACCTCGGCATGTCCTTCCACGACTACTGCCTGAACCCGCTCACCACGCCCGCCGCCACGTGCCGCGCGACCGAGCTGCGGACGCTGCTCAACGCGCTCTCGCACGCGACGAGCACCGGCGACGCGCTCATGATGACCGAGTTCGGGGCCACCGCCGACCTCGCCGACCTCCAGCGCGTGGTCACGGCGGCCGACGACGCCGAGGTGCCGTGGATCGAGTGGTCCTACTGCGGCTGCGGCGACCCGACGGGCACGGTCCCAGCCTCCGCGGAGGGGCTGGTCACCACCCCCGCCGAACCCGGCACGGGCACGAACGTCGACCGCGCCAAGCTCGCCGTCCTGGCCGAGCCGTACCCCCGGGTCGTCGACGGCACGCCCGAGCGGTACGCCTTCGACCGCGCCACCCGGACCTTCGAGCTGCGGTACACGACCACCACACCCGAGGGGCGCCGTGCCGGGGCCGGCGCCTGCTCGACCGTCGTGGTGCCACCCGTCGCCTACCCCACCGGCTACACGGTGTCGGCGGCCGGCGCCCGCGTCACGTCGCCCCCCGACGCCGGCGTCGTCGACCTGGCCCAGGAGCGCGGCGCGACCACGGTCACGGTCCGGATCACGCCGGCCGCGTCGGGCCGCACCGCCCCGCCGGGACCGACGGCCGCCTGCCGGTGACGGGGCGGCGGGCGGCCGCTGGCAGGGCGGGTGCGGGCGCTGCCGAGCCGGCACCACCCCCGCAGGGCACTTCCCCCCCATGCAGCACTCAGCGCAAGAAGTTTCATCACGCACGGTGACCATCCGTCCCGTCGACACGCTTCGTCCGGGCCGAGCGCTCGGATTCCCACTGCACGCTCAACCGCGCCGCGCCGGCTGCCGATAGCTCTGGTGGACGGAGCGGGTCGGGTCCCTCGCCGAGCCCGGCCTGCTCCGTCCCTCCCCCCGGGCCGCACGGCGCGCGACCGATGCGGTCCGCCCCGAGGCACCCGGTCCGGCAGCACCACCGACCCCCGGGGAGGCCCGGCGGCCCCACAGGGACCCCGGCCCGGCAGCGAAACCCACCCCGGGGAGGTCCGGCGGCCCCACCGGGACCCCGGCCCGGCAGCGAAACCGGCCCCCGCTGGCCCGGCAGCACCACCGCGGGAGCCGGCATTGGGAGCTTCGTCCCCGGAGGGACCACAATGGGTGCCATGGCACCGCATCCCACCTCCGCCGACAGCTTCGGGTCCCGCCGCTCGCTCCGGGTCGGCGACCGCACCGTCACCATCCACGCGCTCGAAGCCCTGGCCGGGCGGTTCCCGGTCGAGCGGCTCCCCTTCTCGCTGAAGGTCGTCCTCGAGAACCTCCTGCGCCACGAGGACGGCCGCCACGTGCACGAGGCCGACATCCAGGCCGTGGCGAGCTGGGCCGACCACCGCGGTGCCGGGACCCAGTCGGAGATCGCCTTCACCCCCGAGCGGGTGCTCATGCAGGACTTCACCGGCGTGCCGGCCGTCGTCGACCTGGCCGCCATGCGGGACGCGCTGGCGGCGGCCGGCGGCGACCCGACGCGGGTCAACCCGCAGGTGCCCGTGGAGCTCGTCATCGACCACTCCGTCATCGTCGAGCGGTCCGGGGACGCCAGGGCGTTCACCGACAACGTCGACATCGAGTACCGGCGCAACCTCGAGCGCTACCAGCTCCTGCGCTGGGGCCAGCAGGCGTTCAGCGGCTTCCGCGTGGTGCCGCCGGGCACGGGCATCTGCCACCAGGTCAACCTGGAGTACCTGGCCCGTGTCGTCTTCGCCACCGACGACGGCCTCGCCTTCCCCGACACCCTCGTCGGCACCGATTCGCACACCACCATGGTGAACGGGCTCGGCGTGCTCGGCTGGGGCGTCGGCGGCATCGAGGCGGAGGCCGCCATGCTCGGCCAGCCGCTCACGATGCTCGTGCCGCCGGTCGTCGGCCTGCGCCTGACCGGCGAGCTGCCCACGGGCACGACCGCCACCGACCTGGTGCTCACCATCACCGAGCTGCTGCGCCGCCACGGCGTGGTCGGCAAGTTCGTGGAGGTGTTCGGCCCCGGGCTGGCCCAGCTCCCGCTCGAGAACCGCGCCACCATCGGCAACATGTCGCCCGAGTACGGCGCCACCTGCACGATCTTCCCCGTCGACGGCGCCACGCTCGACTACCTGCGCTTCAGCGGCCGCGACGAGGTCCACGTGGCGCTGGTCGAGGCCTACGCGAAGGAGCAGGGCCTCTTCCACGAGCACGGCGCGCCCGAGCCCGTGTTCACCGAGACCGTGGAGCTCGACCTGTCGACGGTGGAGCCCAGCATGGCCGGCCCGGCACGCCCGCAGGACCGGGTGGCGCTCGGCCGCGTCCCGGCCAGCGC
>JAJZYI010000138.1 GCA_021798135.1 Actinomycetes bacterium
GCCAGCGCGCGCACCTGCCGCTCCAGGAGGGCCACGCGCTCGGGGAACGGGGCGGTAGGCTCGGAGTTGTCGTCGACGACGCAGCGCTCCGAGGCTGGCCCGGCTCCCCACGCCGGGCCGCCTCGCGTGTGGGGCGCCGTCACTTCGTGGCCTCCTCCGACCCTTGCTCCACGCACGGCGAGCCATCGCGAGCGGACTCGCTTCGGAGCCGATCCACGTACTCGACGAGTTCGTCGCGCGGGAAGAAGCGACGATTCCCGACCTTGACTCCTCGAAGTCGGCCGGCCGCCATTTCGGCGTACAACGCGGTGCGATTGAGGCCCGTCGCCTCGCACGCTTCAGGCAGGCTGAGCATCAGCCGGTCCATGAGGGACCTCCCTTGACGGCGGCGCCCCCATGAGCGCCGCTGCGTTCAGCGTGCATCGGTTTGGTCCAGTCGGGTGGACCGGTTAGCGTTACCTACCGTGACATCGCCACGCGTCGGGCCAAAGCCGTCTGCTGACCTCTGGCCGCTTCTGGAAGGTTGGTGGGCGCCTACTGATGTCGTCCTCACGAGCGGCACACTGCGGCGGCGGGATCCGTCGGCGGCGGCCGCTCCCACAGAGCGCATCGTCGTGCCTCGCCCAGACCTCTTGGAAGGATTCCGGGCCGTCGCTCAAGCCGATGACGACGTGGTGACGGCTTTCGCCCGAACGTGGGGGTTGTTGGGCCTCTGCAACAAGCACGAGATGCCGGCAGCCCATGCCGCGTGCCGACCAGGCAGCGGCGAGCGGGTTGGCGCGTGGCGCCGATGGAGTAGGGCGGCCAGCGCCGTGGTCGCTGTGGCCGAAGCAGTTCAGCGAGGTGTCGGCGTCTCCCAGCAACAGCGCGACGAGCTAGTGGCTGCGCATAGGGCCACCGGCGGCGTTCAACTCAGCCGAGGGTCGTGGCCCCGACGCCCTGACCGCGCTGACAGCCGGATCCTGTCCCGTGAAGTAAACCGCTGGCTTGGCCTCGGACGCGTCCATCTTCTGTACCGCTGGGGCGCCCGGGATGGCGAGCCCACACTGGCCCTCCAGGCGCGGGACCTGTTTTCCGCGCTGGCGCTGCAACTCGCGTCGGCCGCAGGAGGTCGAGCGGTGGATCGTGAACCGTTTGGGCGCGTCTGCGCGGGATGCACTACCTGGTTCTTGCCGGACGCTCGGCAGCGGAAGTACTGCGGCTCGTGCCAGGACGCTGGGATCCCATCTCGCAACCGGCAGCGACGACATCGGGCAGGCACATGAGCACCGGTCATCGCGCGGTCATCGCGCGTCCCGTGCCGTCGCGGGTAGTCCCATGCCGTCTCGCTGCTATGGCGACCTGCGTGTTTGGACCGGTGGAGTCCGGCTGCGTTTCGCCTGGCAGCCTTCACACGGCTGAGGTCGTGGGTTCGAGTCCCGCAGCGCCCACCGGTTCGGCCCCGCCGGCGGGTCGGTGGCCGCCCGCCTTGCAGTCGGTGCACCTGGCCGTCCTGGGCTGCGTCCCTGGGCGCAGGGTGGCCGATGCGTGCCCGGCGCCCAGGTCGCGGGACGGGTCCCCCTGGCAGTACGATCGTGGAGCTGGCACGGTCCCGCCTGGTCGGACGATCGGACCGGCGGAGGTCGTCGGTCCGAGGTCGGCGGTGCCCACCGGGTCGGCCCTGGCGCAGGGGCAGGCCCCTGGCGGGTGAGCGGGCGCAGGCGGGTCCGTCCGGCGGCGTGCGGAGGGGCACCATCGGGCCGGGAACGGGCGCGGGCGGCCGACGGCGCGGGCCCGGGTGCTCGCTCACGGCCCGGTGCCGTCCTGCCGGCGCGAGCGGGCGCCGCGTGCGGGGCGGTGGGCGGAGCGGTGCTCGGTGGACGAGGCGACGGAGAAGGGCGGAGGGCATGACGGTGGGCGCGGCGGGCGGTGTCGGCGCCGAGAGCGTGGACGAGCCGGGCGAGGACCCAGGCTTTGCGCGGGGTCGCGCCGGCGAGCGGGGGACGGCGGAGGCGGCCGGTGGCATGACCGCGCCGCAGGAGCAGTCGCCGCAGCTGGCACGGCTGATGGACGCGGGCCTGCAGCTGTTCGGCACCGCCGGGTACGAGGCCACGACCATCCGGGCGCTGTGCAGCTCGGCCCGGGTGTCGACCCGTGACTTCTACCGCCACGTCCACGACCGGCCCCACCTCTTCCGGGCGGTGTTCGAGCGCGAGGTGCGGCGCGTGCTGTCGGCCGTGACCCTGGCGCTCGCGGACCTGCCCCCCGTGGTGGAGGTGCGCACCCGTGCCTGGCTCCAGGAGTGGATGGGGGCGATGGTGGCGGACCGGCGGCGCTACCGGGTGCTCTACACCGAGGCGGTCGGGGTGAGCGAGGAGCTGGAGCGCCACCGTCGAGCGCTGCTCGCCGCCAGCTGCGAGCTGGGGATGCGGCAGCTCGAGCTCTGCGCCGCGGCACGCGGCGAGCGCCACCCGGAGCGCCACTACGAGATCCCGGCGATCACCCTGTTCGGGTCGGCCCGGGAGATGCTGGTCCGGTACATGAGCGGCATGCTCAGCACCTCCGACGTCGACGACCTCGTCGACCAGTACGTCCGGCTGTGCGTGCTCGTCGGCGAGAGCTGGTGACCGCCGCCGCCCCGGCGGCGCCGGCGGCGGGGCGACAGCCCCGGGGTTGACCGGCGCGGCCCGGCTCAGACGACGAAGTACTTGGCGCGCGGGTGGTGGCAGACGATGGCCACGGTGGACTGCTCGGGGTGGAGCTGGAACCCCTCGCTGACCTCCACGCCGATGCGGGAGCCCTCCAGCAGGTCGACGGCGGTGGCGTTGTCCGCCAGGTCGGGACAGGCCGGGTAGCCCCAGGAGTAGCGGCCGCCCCGGTACTGCTGGCGGAAGAGCCCGAGGAGGTTCGGGCCGTCCTCGCCGGCGAACCCCCACTCCTCGCGGATGCGGCGGTGCCAGTGCTCCGCGAGCGCCTCGGCCATCTCCACCCCGAGCCCGTGCAGGTGGAGGTAGTCGGTGTACCTGTCGGCGGCGAAGAGCCGGGCGGTCTCCTCGGAGACGGCCGAGCCCATGGTCACCAGCTGCAACGCCGCGTAGTCGGCCTCCCCGGACGCGACGGGCCGGAAGAAGTCGGCGATGCAGAGCCACGGTTCCTTGCGCTGGCGGGGGAAGCGGAAGCGGACGCGCTCGGCGCTGCGGGTGTCGTCGGTCCAGACGACCAGGTCGTCGCCGTCGGCGTTGGCGGGGAAGTAGCCCCAGGCCACCTGGGGGACGAGCAGGTCCTTGGCTTTCGCCGCGTCGAGCTCCTGGCGCAGCACGGCGCTGACCCTCCCCTTGAACGCGGCGTCGTCCTCGCCGGCCTCGGGCCGGTAGCCCCACTGGTTGCGGAACAGCGACGTCAGGTTCAGGTAGGCGGCGATCTCGTCGATCGGGATCCCCTTGGCCACCCGGGCGCCCAGGAACGGCGGCACGGGCACGGGGTTGTCGCTCGCCGCCTCGGGGGAGCGGGCCGGCACCTCGGTCTCGGGGACGGGCAGCTGGCTCCTCCTCGGCGGCAGGTTGCGCCCGCCGAGCGCCCGCCCGAAGTCGGGGTCGTCCTCGCCGGTGCGCTTCAGCTCGACCAGGCGGTCCATGGTCCGCAGCCCCTCGAAGGCGTCCTTGCCGTAGAAGACGCGGCCCTCGTAGACCTGGCGGAGGTCGCGCTCCACGTAGGTGCGTGTGAGCGCCGCCCCGCCGAGCAGGACCGGGATGTGCGACAGGTCGCGGTCGTTGAGCTCCTGGAGGTTCTCGCGCATGACGAGCGTCGACTTCACCAGGAGCCCGCTCATGCCGATGGCGTCGGCCCGGTGCTCCTGCGCGGCGTCGACCATCTCGGCGATGCCGATCTTGATGCCGAGGTTCACCACCTCGTAGCCGTTGTTGGTGAGGATGATGTCCACCAGGTTCTTGCCGATGTCGTGGACGTCGCCCTTGACGGTGGCGAGGACGATGGTGCCCTTGCCGCCCTGGTCGCTGTGCTCCATGTGCGGCTCCAGGTGGGCGACGGCGGCCTTCATCGTCTCGGCGGACTGCAGGACGAACGGCAGCTGCATGTCGCCCGAGGCGAACAGGTCGCCCACCGTCTTCATGCCGGCCAGCAGGATGTCGTTGACGATGGCGAGCGGGGCGTGGCCGGCGGCCATGGCCTCGTCGAGGTCGTCCTCCAACCCGACGCGGTCGCCGTCGACGATGCGGTGCTCCAGGCGCTGCTCGACCGGCCAGCCCGAGCGGTCCTCGCCCGCGCTCGCCTGGGCGTTCACCCCCTCGAACATGGCGAGCAGCTCGGCGAGCGGGTCGTAGCCGTCGCGGCGCCGGTCGTAGATCAGGTCGAGGCAGACCTCCTTGGCCCGGTCGTCGATCCTCGACAGCGGCAGGATGCGGGCCGCGTGGACGATGGCGGCGTCCAGGCCGGCGGCCGCGCACTCGTGGAGGAACATCGAGTTGAGCACGTGGCGGGCCGCGGGGCCGAGCCCGAACGACACGTTCGACAGCCCGACGATGGTCGACACGCCGGGCAGCTCGGCCTTGATGCGGCGGATGCCCTCGATGGTCTCGATGCCGTCGCGGCGGCTCTCCTCCATGCCGGTCGACAGCGGCAGCACCAGCGGGTCGAACACGAGGTCCTGGGGCTCCAGGCCGTAGCGGCCGACGGCGATGTCGTAGATGGCCCGCGCCGCGCGGACCTTCCAGTCGGCTGTCCGGGCCTGGCCCTCGGTGTCGATGCAGGTGCACACGACAGCGGCGCCGTGCTCACGGGCCAGGGTCAGGAAGCGGTCCAGGCGCCCGCCGGGAGCGTCGCCCTCCTCGAGGTTGACGGAGTTGAGCAGCGACCTGCCGCCGAGGCGCTCCAGCGCCGTCTCGACCACCGGTGCCTCGGTGGAGTCGACCATGATCGGCACGCTGGCGTCGGTGGCGAAGCGCCGGGCCACCTCGGCCATGTCGGCCACGCCGTCGGCGCCGGTGTAGTCGACGCACACGTCGAGGACATGGGCGCCCTCGCGCACCTGCTCCTTGGCCATGGCCACGGTGGTGTCCCAGTCGCCGGCGAGCATGGCCTCGCGGAACCTCTTCGACCCGTTGGCATTGGTCCGCTCGCCGACCACCAGGAACGACGTCTGCTGGTGCAGCGGGACGGCGGAGTAGATCGACGCCACCGCCGGCTCGTCGTCGACCGACCGCGGCCTCGGCGTGAGCCCCGAGCACCGCTCCACCACGGCGCGCAGGTGCTCGGGCGTGGTCCCGCAGCACCCGCCGATCACGGTGACGCCGTGCTCGACCACGAAGCGCTCGTGGTGGTCGGCGAGCTGCTCGGGGGTCAGGTCGTAGTGCATGGCGCCGTCGACGACCGTCGGCAGCCCGGCGTTCGGCTGCACGGCGACCGGCACCCTGCTGTGGGCGGTGAGGTACCTGACGGCCTCGCCCATCTCGGCGGGTCCGGTGGCGCAGTTCATGCCGACCACGTCGGGTCGCAGCGCCTGCAGGGCGCAGAGCGCGGCGCCGATCTCGGTGCCGGGGAGCATCCGGCCGGTGAGCTCGATGGTGACCTGCACCTGGAGCGGCACCCGCCGCCCGGTGGACAGCATGGCCCGCTTGCAGGCGTTGACGGCCGCCCTGGCCTGCAGGATGTCGAACACGGTCTCCACCACGAGCAGGTCGACCCCGCCGTCGAGCAGCGCGGCGGCCTGCTCCTCGTAGGCGTCGCGGAGCTCCGCGTAGGCGATCTGGCCCAGGGTGGGGAAGCGGGTGCCGGGGCCCATGTTGCCGGCCACCCAGCGCCGCCGCCCGTCGCCGGCCATGGCCGCGTCGACCTCGGCCCGGGCGACGGCGGCGGCGGCGCGGTTGATCTCGGTGACGCGGTCGGCCAGGCCGTACTCGGCGAGGACGACGGAGAAGGCGCCGAAGGCGTCGGTCTCGACCACCTCGCAGCCGACCTGCAGGAAGGAGCGGTGGACGGCGGCGACGGCGTCGGGCCGGGAGAGCACGAGGGCCTCGTTGCACCCCTCGAGGTCGGGGCCGCCGAAGTCGTCGGCGGTCAGCCCGGCGAGCTGCAGGTTGGTGCCCATCGCCCCGTCGAACACCACCACCCGGTTGCGGGCGGCGTGGAGGTACTCGGCGCCGGCGTCGTCGAGCTCCATGGCGTCCCAGGCGACGGCGACGGGTCGGTGCCTGGAGGCGGCGTGCTCGGCGGGTCGGTCGGCGTCGGCTGCCATGGGCCCCACGGTACCGTCCCGCCCCGGCCGGGCCGGACGGTACGGGGCCGGACGGTACCGGGCCGGGCCGGGAGGGCGGACGGACGGGTCGGAGGTCGGGGGAGCCGGCCGGTAGCATCCGGCCATGGTCCGCATCTACACCAAGACCGGCGACGACGGCACCACCGGGCTGCTCTACGGCGGCCGGGTGCCGAAGTGGTCGCCAGCGATCGAGGCGAACGGTGCGGTCGACGAGTCGCAGGCGGCACTGGGCGTGGTGCGGGCGGAGGCCGAGCCGGGGTCCGAGCTGCACGAGCTGGTGACGGCGATCGAGCGGGACCTGTGGGTGCTCATGGCCGAGGTGGCCACCGAGCCGCGCAACCGGCGGAAGCTGGTGGCGGGCACGACGTCGGTGAGCGAGGCGATGGTCGCTTCGCTCGAGGAGCGCATCGACGGGCTGATGGCGCGGGTGGAGATGCCCGCCGCCTTCGTGGTGCCGGGCGAGAACCGGGTGTCCGCCCAGCTGGACGTGGCCCGGACGGTGGTGCGGCGGGCGGAGCGGCTGGTGGCGGCCGACCCCCCGGCCCCGGAGTCGATGGTGGGCACCTACCTGAACCGGCTGTCCGACCTGCTGTGGGCGATGGCCCGGTGGCAGGACGGGGAGCACCGCCTGACGGTGCACCGGCCCCGGCGGGCGGCTCGGGTGCCGGCGGGCGCGAGCGCGGCCGACGGTGCGCCGGCGGGCACCGGCGGTGCGCCGGCGGGCACCGGCGACGCCGGGGACGACGACGAGAACGGAGGCGAGGCGTGACGACGACGGAGGAGCGGGGCCCGGCCATCACGGTCGCGGGCCTGGCCGAAGGGGAGCGGCTGGCGGTGCCTGGGGTGGCGCCGGCGATGGTGGGCGTGCCCGTGGTCGTCACCGGCGGCGGGGCCGAGCTGGCCGGCGGCCTGCCGGCGCGGGTCTCGGTCGGCGACCAGGTGGTGCCGGTGGCGTTCGACGCGGCGTGGGCCAGGCGGCAGGGCTTCGCCGGGAAGGTCGGGCAGTCGCTGGTCGTCTCCGCCGGGGCGCCGGCGCCGGCCCTGGTGCTGCTGGGCATGGGCGACGCCGGCACGGTGGGCCCCGAGGCGGTTCGGCGGGCCGCTGCCGCACTGGTGCGCGCCGCGGGCAGCGGCGACACGGTGGCGCTGGTGCTGCCGGCCGAGCTGGTCGCAGCGGCCGGGGGGTCGGGTGCGGTGGGCACGGACGAGGCGGTGGCCGCCGGCCGGGTGGGCCGGGCGGCGGCGGAGGGCGCGGTGCTGGCGTCGTACCGGTTCGACGCCTACCGCAGCGAGGCGCCCGAGCGCCGTCCGGCGTCGGCGGTGGTGCTGGCGACGGCCGGCGACGTCCCGGGCGAGGCGGTGGCGGCCGGGGTCCGGGTGGGATCCAGGGTGGCGCGGGCGGTGTGGTTCGCGCGCGACCTGGTGAACGAGCCGCCGAGCTCGCTCTCCCCGGTGCGGCTGGCCGAGGCGGCGGTGGCGGAGCTGGCGGGGTCGCCGGGCGTGGCGGTGGAGGTGTGGGACGAGCGGCGCATCGCCGAGGAGCGCCTGGGCGGCCTGCTGGGGGTGGCGCGCGGCTCGGCGGAGCCGCCCCGGCTGGTGTGGGCCCGCTACGAGCCGGCGGACCCGGTGGAGGTGGACGGGTCGGTGCCGCACGTGGTGCTGGTGGGCAAGGGCATCACGTTCGACTCGGGCGGGCTGTCGCTCAAGACGGCGGCGGGCATGACGACGATGAAGACGGACATGAGCGGGGCGGCGGCGGTGCTGGGCGCGGTGTCGGCGTGCGGCGACCTGGGTGTCGGGGTGCGGGTGACGGCGATCGCCTGCGTGACGGAGAACATGCCGGGCGGCCGGGCGACCAAGCCCGGCGACGTGCTGCGGGCCCGCAACGGCACGACCATCGAGGTGCTGAACACCGACGCCGAGGGGCGGCTGGTGCTGGCCGACGGCCTGTCGCTGGCGGCGGAGCTGCAGCCGGACATGGTGGTGGACCTGGCCACGCTGACGGGCGCCTGCGTGGTGGCGCTCGGGTCGCGCATCGCGGGGGTGTTCGGCAACGACGACGGCGTGGTGGCACGCGTGCGGGCGGCGGCGGACCGGGCGGGCGAGGCCACGTGGCCCCTGCCGCTGCCCGACGAGTACCGCTCGCACATCGACTCCGAGGTGGCGGACATCAAGAACGTGGGCAAGAACGGCCAGGCGGGCGCCATCGCCGCGGCGATGTTCCTGGCGCGGTTCGCCGGGTCGACGCCGTGGGCGCACCTCGACATCGCCGGGCCGGCCCGCAGCGACGAGGACAGCGGCCTGTACGCCAAGGGCGGCACGGGGTTCGGCGTGCGGACGCTGCTGGCGCTGCTCGAGTCCTACCGGGTGCCGGCCGAGTCGTACGCGCCGACCGCGGGCTGAGCGGCCGGCCGGCGACCGGGCGCGGAGCTGGCGCGGTCGAGCGGCGCTCCGGCGCGGTCGAGCGCGGTCGTGGC
>JAJZYI010000139.1 GCA_021798135.1 Actinomycetes bacterium
GGAGCGCAGCGGGATCCGGGCGGGCCGGCGGCGCCGGTCGCCGTCGCCCGGCTGCCGGCGGCCGTACCGGCCCGTGGTCGGCGAGCGGCCTCGACGCGGACCCGGGCGAGACCGCCGCAGGCGCCGTCGCAGCGGTAGCCGCAGCCGCAGCCGCAGGCGGCGCAGCTGACGGCGTTGCGGGCGCCTCGGCGGCGGGGACGGGCGTGCCGGCCGAGGCTGGCTCACCGGCGGGTGCCGCCACCGGCGCTGCCGAACGACCGGCGAGCGACGCCGACGCGGACCCGGGCGAGCGCGCCGAGCTGGTGCTCCTCAGCACCGCCGCCACCCGCTGGACCCCGCGGCGGGCCCTTCGGCAGGTCGAGCGCCGGTTGCGGCTGCTCGTGCGGGAGCGGGCCACGCGTGGTGACGTGGGCGGGCAGGCCGTCCCGACGAGGCGGGCGGTGCGCCTGGCGGCCTTGGCCGTCGCGGCGGCCCTGGTCGTGGTGGTCGGACTGGTCGTGGGCCTGGGCCGGGGCAGCTCGCGCGCGGCGGTGGCGACCGCCCGGCCGCCGGTACCGTCCGCGACCGCCGGGCCGAGCCGGGCCGTGTCCGGCGCGACGCCCTCAGCGGCGCCGAAGAGCACCCTCCCGAAGGGAGCGGTCGCCATCCCGGGCGCCACCAGCTCGTCGATGCTCGGGCTGCCCGGCAGCGCCGGTCCGGGGTCCTCGCCCGCCGGAAGCCCGGCGTCCTCCGGCGCGGCGTCCTCGGGGCCGGCGTCGGGACCGGTGCTCGGCACCGCCCAGGCCAGCGCCATCCTGACGTCGCTGTGGTCGAGCCGGCGCGACGCCCTGGCCGCCGGCAACCTTGCGCAGCTCCGCGCCGTCGAGGACGGTGCGGCCCTGCAGGTCGACGAGGGCCAGCTGGCTGCCGGCACCACCCCGTCAGCGCCGGCCGTCGGCGGGGCGCAGGTGATCGTCACCTCCGGCACGAGCTACCCGCTCGCCTTCCTGGCGGCGGTGGGCGGCACCACGGCCGCCGGATCGCCACCGAGCCAGGTGCTCATCGTCGGCGTCCACCAGCTCGCCGCCTCGGGGTCGTGGCTGATCGACCTGCTGGTCACGGTGCCGGCCAACCAGGTGCCGACCGGGGCGTCGCCGCCGGGGGCAGTCACCGTGGGACCCTCGACGCTCGGCCAGCTCGCCGCGGCGTGGCAGTCGTGGGCCGCCGCGGGAGCCGCGCCGGGCGGGACGGCGGGCTTCGCCGACGGGGAGGCCTACGCCGCCATGGGCCAGCAGCTCGTGGAGCAGCAGCAGCTGGCGACGCTGCGAGGCCTGCGCGAGCAGGTCGCCGTCCAGGCGGTGCAGACGCCCGGCTCGGTGTTCGTGGAGGGACAGCCCGGGCGGATCGTGTGCGGCGACGTGGTGGAGACGGCGACGTTCACGGCGGCGTCCGGAGCGATGGTCGTGCAGCCCACCGACCAGAGCACCTGGGGGCCGCAGGTGAGCCCGGGCGGCTACCGGAGCGTCACGGAGCTCGCCACCGTGCCGGTCTGCGTGGCGTCCACCAGCGCCGGGCTCCAGGTGTTCGGGGGCGGGCAGACGGTCTTCCAGGCCACCGCTGCGGGCTGACGCCCCGGGCGGCGCACGGCGGGGCACGGACGTGCCGCCGCCAGCCCGCCCCGGTGAGCGGGCCCGACGGTCGCAGCGGGGAGCCCGGCGGGCGGGGTCGACGAGGTCGTCGCCGCCCGCGGCCGATAGGCGAGGTACAGCACCAGCGCGCCGAGGAACACCACCAGGAGCACCAGCGTGGACGTCCTCATCCTGCGCCGGCTCACGGGGTGCCTCCGGTGCCGCTGCCGCCCGTCGCACTGCTGCCGCCCGTCGCGGGGTGCTCGCTCCCGGGTCCGGACCCTTCCCCGGGCCCGTCGGCCGTGCGGCTGGCACCCGCCGCCGAAGCGCTCCCGGCGGCCCCGCCGCTGCCCGCGGGCGGATCGGGGCGCGTGCCGGCCGCCGAGCCGCCGGCGGCCCCGGCTTCCCCCTCGGCTGGTGCGGCCTGGTCGCCGGCGGCCGGTGCCGCCTGCTGGGCCGTGGGGGCGGCGGTGTCGACGGCCAGGTCGGCCGGCACGGCCATGCCGACGTCACGGAAGGCGACCGCGATCCTCGAGCGCAGAGCCCGCCCGACGTCGAACTGGCGGCCCGGCAGGGTCCGGGCGACCATCCGGATCTCGAACTGGTCGACGGTCAGCCGCTCCACGCCCATCACCGACGGCTCGTCGAGCAGCAGGGGCCGCAGGACGGGGTCGGCGAACATCGCGGCACCCACCTTGCGCAGCACCGAGCTCACCTCGGTCACGTCCGCGGTGTGGGGGACCGGCACGTCGACGACGGCGCGGGCCCAGTCACGCGAGAGGTTCGTGACCTGCACGATCTGCCCGTTCGGGACGATCACCACCTCGCCGTTCAGCGTGCGGAGCCGCGTGATCCGCAGCGTGACGTCCTCGACGGTGCCGGTGACGCCGGTGGTGGCACCGAGGGTCGAGAAGCGGATCACGTCGCCGAAGCCGTACTGGCGCTCGGTGATGATGAGGAAGCCGGCGAGCACGTCCTGGACCACCCGCTGGGCGCCGAACCCCACGGCGACGCCGGCCACCGTCGCCGGTGCGATCAGGCTGGTGAGCGGCACGGCGAGGCGCTGGAGCACGAGCAGGGCGGCCACCACCGAGATGAGCACCACGAGCGACCACCGCACGACGTTGGTGACGGCCCGCCGGTGCTTGGCCGCCTCGGTGCGGCTCAGCGAGTCGGCGGCGCCCTCGCGGGCCTCGATCCGGCGGGCGACGAGCGTGCAGGACCAGCCGACGAGCCGGGCCAGGAGCACGGCGCCGCTCACGATCATCACGATCTCCAGCCCGTTCGACCGGGCCCAGTGGCTGGCGTCGGACAGCGGGCCCGACGCGGCGATCGGTGCGGTCATCGCGGCCGTCAGCGGAGCTGCCGGGGCCGGTCGGCCAGCGGCTCGGTCGGATGGGTGGCGACGGCGATGCGGGCGTCGACGACGAGCGGGCCGCCCGGCGTCGCCACCACCGGGTTCAGGTCCGCGGCAGCGACCTCCGGCAGGTCGTCGGCCAGGCGGCCCAGGCGGAGCACCAGGTCCACCAGCCCGTCGACGTCCACGGCGGGAGCGCCCCGGTACCCGGTGAGCAGCGGCGACGTGCGGCGCTCCAGCACCATCGCCCGGGCGTCCGCCTCCGTCAGGGGCATCAGCCGCGCGACGCTGTCGTCCAGGAGCTCCACGCTGGTGCCCCCGCCGCCGAAGACGACCAGCGCCCCGAAGACCGGGTCCCTGACCACGCCGGCGATCGTCTCGACGCCGGCGGGCGCCATCGGCTGCACGACCGCCCCGGTCATGTCGGTGCCCAGCTCCCGCTGGAGGCGCCGGTAGGCGGCGGCGACGGCTGCCGCGCCGTCCAGCCCCAGGACCACCGCCGACCGCTCGGTCTTGTGCACGAGGGCCGGGCCGACAGCCTTGAGCGCCACCGGCCCGTGCCGCCCGGCCGCCCAGGCGGCGGCCGCATCCGGGCTGTCGGCGGCCCGGGTCTCCAGGACCGGTATGGCGTAGCACGCCAGGACGCCCATGGCCGCAGCGCCGGTCACCCACACCTCGCCCGGCTCCGCGCCGAGGTCGCCGGCGTCGCCGATCGCCGCGGCGAGCAGGCGGCGCGCTCGGTTGGGGTGGACGTCGGCGAGCTCGGGCACGGTGCTCGGGGGCTGGGCGCGCCACTGCGCGTAGCGGACGGCGTGGGCGAGGGCCCGGGCGGCCGACTCGGGGTACGTGAAGCACGGCACGGGCCGCACCGCGTGCTGCAGGCGGTGCCGTGCCCGCTCGGCGCCGAGGAAGGCGGCCACGAGGGGCACGGCCCGGCCCGCCTCGGCGGCGCCGTCCACCGCGGCGACGACGGCATCGGCCACGTCGTCGGCCCGGGTGACGAGCGGGGGGGTGAAGATGACGATCACCGCGTCGACCTCGCCGCTGCCCATCACCGTCTCGATGACCTCGCGGTACTGACCGGCGGACGCGGACGCCACCATGTCGACGGGGTTCCGCACGCCCGCCTCGGCCGGCAGGATGCGGTGGAGCGCCGCCTGCAGCCCCTTCGACAGCTCGGGGACGGCGAGCCCGTGCCCGGCGACGGCGTCGGCTGCGAGCACGCCCGGCCCGCCCGCGTTGCCGACGATGCCGACGCGGATGCCGCCCGGCAGCGGCTGGTTGGCCAGCACCGAGCCGACGTCGAAGAGCTCCTCCACCGTGTCGACCCGGATCACGCCCGTCTGGGTGAACAGCGCGTCGACGGCGCGCTCTGGGCTGGCCAGCGCGGCCGTGTGCGACGTGGCGGCGCGCGTGCCCGGGTAGCTCCGCCCACTCTTGACCGCCACGATCGGCTTGCTGCGGCCGAAGCGGCGCGCCAGGCGGCTGAACTTCGGCGGGTTGCCGAAGGACTCGAGGTAGAGCAGGACCACGTCGGTCCCCGGGTCGGTCTCCCACCAGGTGAGGAGGTCGTTGCTGCTCACGTCGGCCTTGTTGCCCATCGAGACGAAGCTCGAGATGCCCAGCCCTCGGTCCGCCGCCTCGGCCAGGATGGCGACGCCGAGGCCGCCGGACTGCGAGGCGAAGCCGATGGTGCCGCCAGCGGGCACGTTGGTGGCGAACGTCGCGTTCATGCTGACGCCGGGCTCCGCGTTCACCACGCCGAAGCAGTTGGGGCCGACCAGCCGCATGCCGAGGCGGTGCGCGGCACGGGTCACGGCGAGCTGGGAGGCGGCCCCCTCGGGGCCGGTCTCGGCGAAGCCCGCGGAGATGACCACCAGCCCGCCGACGCCGGCCTGCCCGCACTCCTCGGTGACCTCCAGGACCTTCGCCGCGGGCACGGCGATGACGGCGAGGTCGACCGGCCCGGGGACCGATCCGATCGTCGGCCATGCCGGCAGGCTCGCCACCGAAGCCGCCTCGGGGTTGACCGGGTAGACGGGGCCGGTGAACCCGCCGGCGACCAGGTTGCGGAGGAGCTCGTGGCCGATGGTCCCCGGCTCGCGCGACGCGCCGATCACCGCGATGGCCCGTGGCCGCAGCAGGCGCTCGATCGAGCGCAGCGTCGCCCGCCGGTCGCGGTCCTCGGCCGCCTGCTGGGCCTGCTCGCTCGGGGAGATGTCGAGGACCACCCGGGTCACGGCCGCATCGCGCTCGTACTGCCGGGCGAAGCCCGCGGCGCGCAGCACCCCGAGCATCTTGCTGTTGACCGCCAAGGTCTCGGCCACGAACCGCCGGATCCCGGCTCGCCGGGCGCCTGCAGCCAGGTGCTCCAGCAGGAGCGTCCCGAGCCCGCGTCCCTGCAGCTGGTCGGCGACGACGAACGCCACCTCGGCCTCGCTCGACCCGGGTTGACGGTCGTACTCGGCCAGCGCGACGACGCGGCCGGCGCGTTCGACCAGCAGGGCCGCGGCGTCCACGCCGTCGAGCCGGAGCAGCCGGTCGATCTCGGCGTCGCTCACCCGGTGCGGGCCGAAGAAGCGCATGACCATGCTGTCCCGGGACAGGCCCGTGAACAGGTCGGCGATGGGCTGCTCGTCGCCGGGCCGCACCGGCCGGAGCCGGGCCGTGCTGCCGTCGGCCAGCAGGACGTCGACGCCCCGGTCGTCGCCGGCGCGCCGGGCCTCGCCGCCGGGCGGCCCCGCCTGGTCGGCGTCCCCGCTCGGCGGCAGCGCCTGGTCGGCGTCCCCGCTCGGCATGCCGCTCACCAGCCGAGGATCGACGACCAGGCAGCCAGGAGCGTGCCGTCACCGGCGGTGCGCATGGGCTCGGCGTCGGCGCGCCCCCAGCAGACGAGCAGGAGCGAGGCGGCGGGGCCGGTGACCGTCACCGAGGGCCTGGCGTCGCCGGCCGGCCCGCCTTCGGCCCGGACGGGACGGCCGTCGGCGCGCACGGCCAGCGACCACCGGCCGGGGCCGTCGTCGCGGACGAGGTGGAGTGCGCCGGCGGGCCGGTGGCCGTCGTCGAGCGGATCGCCCAGGGGCAGGAACAGGTCGGCCACCTCGTCGACGCCGTCCGCCGCCAGGGCGCCGTCGAGGACCGTCACGCGCCCGACGGCCCGGTCGGCGTCGACACGGTGCACCGCGGTCTCCTGCGCGACGCGCCGGCGCCAGAAGCCGCTGTCGACCTCGATGCCCCGCCACCGCCCGGCGGGCCGGTCCCGCGGGCTCTCCTGCAGCGCCCGGGCGAGGTCGCGTGCCGCGTCGCGCAGCCACGCCACGCGCTCCGGCCCGCCGGGCGCGCGGGGGAGCCCGCGCTGGTCGACGCCGGCGTGGGACCCGCTGCGCACCTGGGCGGCCGCCCACACGTGGACGAGCCCCACGTGGAGGGCCAGCTTGGCCACGTCCCAGCCGGGGCAGGCGGGCACCGGCGCGGCGGGTTCGGCGGCCAGGGCGTCGGCCACCGCGTCGGCGTGCTCGACGACGGCCCGTTCGTACGCGAGGTCCTGCACGACGCACAGTCTCGCGCCGGGCGGCCGACGTCGCGCCGCCGGCGCTTGCGCGGCGACCCGGCGGCGGGGCAAGACTCGTGCTGGGGCCCGACGTCGCCGGCCCCGGGGACCGGAGGAGGATGCCGTGGAGATCCTGCGCACGCCCGACGACCGCTTCGAGGGCCTGCCGGGCTTCGCCTTCGAGCCGCACTACGTGGAGGTCCCCACCGGCGACGGCGACGGCGTCCTGCGGGTGCACCACCTCGACGAGGGGCCGCGCCGGGGCCCGGTGGTCCTCCTCCTGCACGGCGAGCCGTCGTGGTCGTTCCTGTACCGCACGATGGTGCCGCCGCTGGTCGCCGCCGGCCTCCGGTGCGTGGCGCCGGACCTCGTCGGGTTCGGCCGGTCCGACAAGCCGGGGTCGACCGGGGACTACTCCTACGGGCGGCACGTGGCGTGGATGCACCTTGCGCTGTTCGGCGCGCTCGACCTGCGCGAGGTCACCCTGGTCTGCCAGGACTGGGGCGGCCTCATCGGCTTGCGCCTGGTGGCCGAGCACCCCGACCGCTTCGCTCGCGTCGTGGCGGCGAACACCGGCCTGCCCACGGGCCGCCAGCGGATGACCGACGCCTTCCTGGCGTGGCAGCGCTACGCCCAGGAGGCCACCGACCTGCCCGTGGGGCGGATCGTCGCCGGCGGCTGCCGGACCCCCCTCGCCGCGGAGGTCGTCGCCGCCTACGACGCGCCGTTCCCGGACCCCGCCTACAAGGCCGGCGCCCGGATCTTCCCCGCGCTGGTGCCGACCGCGCCCGACGACCCCGCCGCGGCCGACAACGAGCGGGCCTGGGAGGCGCTGGCGCGCTTCGAGCGCCCGTTCCTGACCGCCTTCTCCGACGGCGACCCGATCACCGCGGGTGGCGACGCCCCCTTCCGCCAGCGCGTCCCCGGCGCCGCCGGCCAGCCGCACGCGACCATCACCGGGGCGGGGCACTTCCTGCAGGAGGACGCCGGGCCGGCACTGGCCGACGTGGTCGCCCGCTTCGTCGCCGGCGCCTGACCGTGCCGCCCGGCAGCGGACGCGGTGGTGACGAGCTCCGGTCGCGGAGCGGCGGCGGTCCGGGCGACGGCCGCAGCGGGCGTCCCGACGTGCGGGTGGCGTTGCTCGGGTACGGCCTGGCGGGTCGCTGCTTCCACGCGCCGCTGCTGGCCGCCGTGCCCGGGTTCCAGGTCGCGACCGTCGTCACCTCGGACCCGGTTCGCGCCGAGCAGGCGCGACGCGAGGTGCCCGGTGCCGACGTGGAGGGCCGGCCGGACCAGGTCTGGTCGCGTGCCGGCGAGCACGACCTGGTCGTCGTGGCGACGGCCACGGGGTCCCACGCGGAGCTGGCGACCGCAGCGCTCGACGCCGGCCTGCCCGTGGTGGTGGAGAAGCCGATGGCGCCCACGGCGGCCGAGGCACGGGCCCTGGCCGAGCACGCGTCGGCGCGTGGGCTCCTGCTCGTGCCGTTCCACAACCGGCGGTGGGACTCGGACCACCTCACGGTCCGGCGGCTGGTGGCCGGCGGCGTGCTGGGCGACGTGCTCCGCTACGAGTCGCGCTTCGAGCGCTGGCGGCCGTCGGCGGACCCGAGCGGCTGGCGGCACGCGCGCCGGCCTGCCGATGGTGGCGGCATCCTGCTGGACCTGGGCACGCACCTGGTGGACCAGGCCATGCAGCTCTTCGGGCCGGTCGCGGCCGTCTACGGCGAGGTCCTTGCCCGCCGGGGGGGTGCCGACGACGACGCGTTCCTCGCCCTGACCCATGCCGGGGGCGTGCGGTCGCACCTGTGGGCGGGCGCCCTCGCCGCGGCCCCGGGCCCCCGGCTGCGGGTCCTCGGCAGCCGGGCCGCCTACGTGGTCCGCGACCTCGACGGGCAGGAGACCGCCCTGCGGGCCGGCCGGTCGCCCGGCGAGCCGGGCTTCGGCGAGGAACCCGAGGACCGCTGGGGCCTCCTGCTGGGCGGGGCGCCGGCGGCTGGTTCCGGGGCGCCGATCGACCTCGCCGCGGCGGTCCGGGTGGATGCGGCCCTGGTCCTGGCCGGAATGGCCCTGAAGGTCCTCGGGGGGTGAGGAGATGCTCGCCGAAGCGCATCAGAA
>JAJZYI010000140.1 GCA_021798135.1 Actinomycetes bacterium
GTCGAGCTCCCCCCGGCGGTCGCCCCCCGGGTGTACGCCCTCCTCCACTACGGGAGCCTGGTGACCGTCAGCCCGTAGGGCGACCCGCGAGCCCGGGGCTGGCCGACCCGGCCGTCAGCCCGGAGGGCTTCCCGCGAGTCCCCGGGGGCGACCCGGCCGTCGGCCGAGTCCGGCACGCGGGGTGCGGGTGCCGCCACCCGCTCCGACGGCTGGCGCGGTATGTGACCTTGGCCCCTGTCGGGCCGCAGACCCCGGGCGCATGCTCGGTGGGTCCACGGGGGTGAGCGGCTCCGTCCGGGAGCCGCACGTGGAAGCCTTCGTGCTCGGCAGCGGCCACCCTGGCGGGGCCGGGCGGCGAGACCCCGAGGAGCCAGGAGGGACGGCCCACACGCAACCCGGGCCGTGCCCCCGGGCCGGTCCTGAGCACGGGCGAGAGGCCAGGCGATCGCGATGTCATCGACGACGTGGCTCCATCCGCACCTCCACTTCCGCCGCACCGCCCCGGAGGGCGGCCGGCGGTCACCGGTGCGGAGGCTGTGGGACCGCCAGCTCGACCACTACCCCGACACCGGGCCCCGGTACTTCTACCTGGGGATCGTCGTGCTGGCGTCGATCGTCCTGTACTACGAGTTCTACGTCCAGGCTGCGGTCACGCCGTCGATCATCGCCCACTACAACATGACGTGGCCGTTCTTCGTGAACATCGTGGTGGTCGGCAACCTGGTGGGCGCGTTCGCCTCCCTGGTGGCCGGGCTGGCGGACCGCTGGGGCAGGGCGAACCTCGTCGTGTACGGCCTGCTGGTGACCGGGCTCATCATCCTGGTCGGCATGCCCAACGCCCCGACGATGTGGGTCTACGCCGTCCTCTATGCGGTGCTCGGGTTCGTCGAGGGCATCATCCTGGTGGCGACGCCCGCGCTCATGCGGGACTTCTCGCCCCAGATGGGACGGGCGTCGGCGATGGGCCTGTGGACCATCGGCCCGGTGATGGCGAGCCTCACCGTCGCGCTCGTGTCGAGCCACACCCTCGGCCACCTGCACGCGTGGCAGGACCAGTTCATCATCTGCGGGACTGCCGGGCTCGCCCTCTTCGCCATCGCGCTCGTGGGGCTGCGCGAGCTGTCGCCGGGCCTGCGAGACCAGCTGATGGTGAGCATCAGGGACCGCGAGCTCGTCGAGGCCAGGGCGGCCGGGATCGACATCGAGGAGGTGCGCCGCCACCCGTGGCGCAAGGTCCTCCACCTCGACGTGATCGGCCCGTCCATCGGCATCGCGATGTTCCTGGTCGTCTACTACACGCTGATCGCCTTCTTCGTCGTCTTCATGGCCACCGTGTTCGGGTACTCGCAGCAGCGGGCGAACGCCCTCGGCAACTGGATCTGGGCCTTCCAGGCCGGCGCGCTCGTGGTGGTCGGCATCCTCTCCGACCGGCTGAAGGTCCGAAAGCCCTTCATCGTGCTGGGCGTGCTCGGCTCGGTCGCGATGACCGCCCTCTTCGCCCTCCACACCACGCAGGCCAGCACCGGCTACTACACCTTCGTCTGGATCCTGAGCGTGCTGTCGGTGTTCCTCGGCTTCACCTTCGCCCCCTGGCTGGCGGCCTTCACCGAGACCGTGGAGGCCAGGAGCCCGGCGCTCACCGCCACCGGCCTGGCCGTCTGGGGCTGGGTGCTCCGGCTGGTCGTGGCCGGATCGCTGTTCATCCTGCCCTACGTCGTCACGTCGATGACGCCGCTGGTCGAGCACGGGACCCAGGTCCAGGCGCTGGCGGACAGGTACGCCCCGGAGCTGGCCACGGCCGCCGCCGTCGACCCGGCCACCCTGCGCACCCTGACCGTCGATCCCACCGACACGGCAGCGGCCCTGCGAGCCGTGGGCGAGGTCTCCGCCAAGCTGCGCGTGAGCCCGAGCACGGCCATCGCTCGGCTGCAGGCACTCGCCTCGGCGTCGAAGCAGGCGGACTTCCAGTACCTGCAGGTGCACGGACCGCAGGTCCAGGCCTCCAGGTCGGTGGCCCCGGGCGAGTGGCAGCGGTGGTGGTGGGTCTGCCTCGGCACGGAGGTGCTGCTGCTGCCGTTCGTCTTCCTGATGCGGGGCCGCTGGAGCCCCAGGCGGGCCCGGCACGACGAGCAGGAGCACGAGCGCATGGTCGAGGAGGAGCTCGCGGCACTGGACCAGTGACCTCGCCGGACCGGGGACCCCACCGGACCGGGGACCCCACCGGACCGGTGACGCGGCGCCGCCAGCCGGCAGGGGGACGCGGCGCCGCCGGGTCCCCGGGACCGGGCGCCCGCTGGGGCTGGCGTCACCGCTCGGGTGGGGCTACCCCCATCCGAGGAACGCCGACTGGCGGTATTCCGCCGGAGGACGCCGCCCTCTACGGTTCTGGTGATGATCACGGCACACGCCCTGACGAAGCGCTACGGAGCCACGACGGCGGTGGACGGCCTCACGTTCGAGGTGCCGCCCGGGGTCGTCACGGGGTTCCTGGGGCCCAACGGGTCGGGCAAGTCGACCACCATGCGGATGATCATGGGCCTGGACGTCCCGGACTCGGGCTCGGCGCTGATCGGCGGCAGGCCGTACGCCGAGCTGGCCTGGCCGATCCGGGAGGTCGGCGCCCTCCTCGACGCCAAGGCCTTCCACCCGGCGCGCACCGCCCGCAGCCACCTGCGCTGGCTGGCCCTCACCAACGACATCCCCCTCGGCCGGGTGGACGAGGTGCTCGACCAGGTCGGGCTGACCTCGGCCGCCCAGCGCCGGGCCGGGAAGTTCTCGCTGGGCATGAGCCAACGCCTCGGCATCGCCGCCGCCCTGCTCGGCGACCCCGGTGTCCTGCTGTTCGACGAGCCGGTGAACGGCCTCGACCCGGAGGGCATCCGCTGGGTCCGGCACTTCCTCCGGGGCCTCGCCGCCGAGGGGCGGACGGTGCTGGTCTCCAGCCACCTGATCAGCGAGATGTCGATGACCGCCGACCGCCTGGTGGTCATCGGCCGCGGCCGGCTGATCGCCGAGACGAGCGTGGCCGACTTCGTGGCCCGCAGCGGCGGCGGAGCCGTCAGGCTCCTCACCCCGGACGCCGACGCCTTCACCGCCGTGCTCGCCGCAGCAGGCGCCGAGGTCGCCGGCGACGGCGACGGCTCGCTGCGCGTGGAGGGGCTGACCGCCCCCGAGGTCGGCGACCTGGCCGCCCCTCGCGGGTTGCGCATCCACGAGCTGGCGCCGGTCACCGCGTCGCTGGAGGACGCGTTCATGGAGCTGACCCAGGCCGAGGTGGAGTACCGCCCGTCGACGGCGCCCGGCGCCGTCGACGCCGGCGAGGGGGAGCGATGACGGCGGCCGGCACCCTGCGCACCGGAGCCCCGGGGCACTACCGCGCCAGGCACGTGGCCAGGGCCGAGGTGGCGAAGATCGGGAGCCTGCGGTCGACCGCCATCACCCTCGGCCTGACGGTCGTCGCCGCCCTGGTGGTGACCGGGCTCGTGACCCACGCACAGCTGCACCACCTCCCGCCCTTCTACAACGGCTTCGACCCCACGTCCAACGCCCTCAGCGGCATGATCGTCGTCGCCCTGACCGGTGGCGTGTTCGGCGCGCTGCTCGTCACCAACGAGTACTCGAGCGGCATGATCCGAGGCACGCTGGCGGCCACTCCGAACCGGCCCTTCCTGCTGGCCGTCAAGACCGGGGTGACCGCCCTGCTCACGCTCGTCTTCTGCGAGGTGCTCAGCCTCGCCTGCTTCTTCCTGGGCCAGGCGATCCTGTCCGGGGGCGGCGCCCCCTCGGCCGGTCTGGCCTCGCCCGGCGCGGCCAGGGCCGTGCTCATGACCGGCCTCTTCATCGCTCTCATGACCCTGATGTCGTTCGGCTTCGGGTTCGTCTTCCGGAGCACGGCCGCCGCCATCGCCGCCTACGTCGCGGTCGTGTTCGTGCTGCCGCTGGTGATGCACGGCGTCGCCCGCGCCGACGTCCGCTACCTGCCGACCAGCATCCTCACCAACTCGATCATGGCCACCGCCCACCAGGGCCTGGGACCGGCAGGTCTCGCAGGACCGCTGTCCCCGACCGTAGGATTGCTGCTGATGGTGCTGTACGCCGCTATCGCCGTGGGCGCCGGCGCAGTCGTCTTCGTCAAGCGAGACGCTTGAGCCAGGCGCACGCCGAGGGCGGCCCGAGGTACGCCCGGGCCGGCGCCGGCCCGGCCGAGCGAGCCCGGCGGCTCGCGTGGGTGGTGCTCCGTGAGCCCTTCCGCCGGCGCAGCTGGGCGGAGCTGGCCTACTTCCTGGCCAGCTCCGCGCTGGCCGGCGCGGGAGCCCTCGCCCTCGGGGCCCTCGGCCTCGCCGGCCTGGCGCTCACCGCCGCCTTCGTCGGCGTGCTGCTCCTCGCCGGCGGGCTGCGCGTCGCCCGGGGCCTCGGCCGGTGGCAACGGGTGCTCGCCCGGCAGGTGCTCGGCGAGGAGATCGGCGAGCCCGAGCCGCCCGCGCCCCGGCCGCGGCTCGTCGGCTGGGCGCGGGTCGCTCTGACCGACCGGGCCGCCTGGCGATCGGCCGGCTACGTGGTGGCCAAGCTGCCGTTGACCGTCCTCGGCACGTGGTTCGCCCTCAGCATCTGGCTCGAGGCGCTCGTCGACCTCGCCTCGCCGTTGACCGGCCACGCCGGCCACGTGGGGTTCGGCGTCCTGGGCAGCCTGTCCGGGTCCGGCCCCCACGTCGTGGGCGGCCCAGCGGCCCGGCTCGCCGCCGACGCCGGCGCCCGAGTCGTGGGCGGCCCCGCAGCCGGGTTCCCCGCCGGCGCCGGCGCCCTCGCCGTCGGCCTGCTGCTCCTGCTGGTGGCTCCGTGGCCCATGCGCCTGGTGGTCCACCTCGACCGGCGCCTGATGCACGCGCTGCTCGGCCCGGACGCCACCACCTCCCGGCTGCGGAGCCTGGAGCGGTCGAGGTCGAGGACCCTCGACGCCGCCACCGAGACCCTCCAGCGCATCGAGCGCAACCTGCACGACGGGACCCAGGCCCAGCTCGTCGCCCTGGCCATGCGGCTCGGCCAGGCCAAGGAGAAGCTCGACGGCCTGGGCGGCGGGCCCACCGCTGCCGGCGACCTCGACGCCGTCCGGCGCCTCGTCGACGAGGCCCACCGCGGTGCCAAGGAAGCCATCGTCGACCTCCGGGACCTGGCCCGGGGCATCCACCCGCCGGCGCTCGACACCGGCCTCGGCAACGCCCTGTCGACCCTGGCGGCCCGCAGCCCGGTGCCCACCGAGGTGAGCGTGTCGCTCCCGTCCCGGCCAACCCCGGCCATCGAGGCCATCTGCTACTTCTGCGCCGCCGAGCTCCTCGCCAACGTCGCCCAGCACGCCCAGGCGTCGAGGGCGTCGCTGAGCTGCGCCCAGCACGGACCCTGGGTGCGGATCGTGGTGCGCGACGACGGACGGGGCGGCGCCACCGCCCACGGGGCCGGCTCGTCGTCGAGCGGCCTGGCCGGGCTCGCCGACCGGGTCGGTGCCGTCGACGGGAACCTGAGCATCGCCAGCCCTGCGGGCGGTCCCACCGTCGTCACCGTCGACCTGCCCGCCCGCGCGTGACCGTGGAGGGGGAAGGCGCCGTCCGCGTGGTGATCGCCGAGGACTCCGCCATCCTTCGCGACGGGTTGGTGCAGCTGCTCGCGGACCGGGGGTTCGTCGTGCTCGGGGCGGTCGGCGACGCCGTCAGCCTGGAGCAGGCGGTGGCGGCCGACCCCCCGGACGTGGCGGTGGTCGACATCCGCATGCCGCCCACGTTCACCGACGAGGGGCTGCGGACCGCCATCGGGCTGCGCCGCGACCACCCCGAGGTGGGGATCCTCGTGTTCTCCCAGTACGTCGAGACCCGCTACGCCGCCGAGCTCCTCGCCGGCGGGGCGGCGGGGATCGGCTACCTCCTCAAGGACCGGGTCGCCGACGTGGCGGACTTCGCCGAGGCGCTGGTGCGCGTCGCGTCCGGCGGCACCGCCCTCGACCCCGAGGTCGTGACCCAGCTGATGGGGGCCTCGCGCCGCACCGACGCGCTGGCCGGGTTGAGCGGCCGCGAGCGGCAGGTGCTGGCGCTGATGGCGGAGGGGCGGACCAACTCGGCCATCGCCGCCAACCTCGTCGTCTCGGAGGGAGCCGTCGAGAAGCACGTCGCCAACATCTTCTCGAAGCTGGACCTTCCGGCGACGTCCACCGACCACCGCCGGGTGCTCGCCGTGCTGCGCTACCTGGACGGGTGACGGCGGCTGCCCCGCTGCCCGGTGACGGCCGGCCGCCCGCAGGGGCGACCACCGGCTGCCTGGGCGCGGGCCGTAGGCTCGGCCGCATGGCGAAGGAAGCTCCGCTCCCCCCCAGGGACTTCGAGGACAGCTACCGCACCACGCCCCCGTGGGACGTCGGCCACCCGCAGCCCGCCTTCGCCGCGCTCGCCGACGGCGGTGCGCTGCGCGGCCGCGTCCTCGACAGCGGCTGCGGGACCGGCGAGCACGCGCTCATGGCCGCGGCCCTCGGCCACCGGGCGACGGGCGTCGACATCGTGCCGGCCGCCGTGGACGCGGCCCGGCGCAAGGCCGCCGAGCGGAACCTGGACGCCACCTTCGTCGTCGGCGACGTCCTGCGCCTCGACGAGCTGGGCGAGCGGTTCGACACGGTGCTCGACAGCGGTGTCTTCCACGTCTTCGACGACGCCGATCGTGCGCGCTACGTCGACACCCTGCGCGCCGTCCTCGCGCCGGGCGGGCGCTACCTCATGGCCTGCTTCAGCGATCGCCAGCCCGGCGACTGGGGACCCCGCAGGGTCGCGCGAGACGAGATCCGGGCATCCTTCGCGGACGGCTGGCGCGTCGAGTCGATCGACGAGGTCGGCTTCACCACGACGATCGACCCCGGCATCCGCGCCTGGCTCGCCCGGATCACGCGCCTCTGATCGACGCCGCCCGGCAGGAGCGCTATGCCGCCACCGGGCGGCGTCACCACAGCCCGGCAGCACCACCACAGCCCGGCAGCACCACCGAGCTGCAGGGCTGGTCCTCACGGCCAGCCGAGGAGCACGGTGAAGGGACCGTCGTTCACGAGCTCCACGCGCATCGGTGCCCGGAAGCGCCCCGTGGCGACGGTCGCGCCGAGGCGGCGGAGGGCGGCGACGACCGCGTCGACGAGGGGCTCGGCGTGCTCGGGCGGCGCCGCGCCGGCGAACGACGGGCGCCTCCCCCTGGCGGTGTCGGCGTAGAGGGTGAACTGGCTCACCACCAGCACCTCGCGCCCCAGGTCGCTGGCCGACAGGTTGGTGAGGCCGTCGGCGTCCTCGAAGACGCGGAGGCGCCACAGGCGCCCGGCCATCCGCTCGGCGTCCGCGGCCGTGTCGGCGTGCGTCACGCCCACGAACACGCACAGCCCGGGCCCGACGGCGCCGACGGTCTCGTCGCCGACGCGAACCGATGCCGAGGTGACCCGCTGGACGAGGGCGCGCACGGCTGGACGCTCAGGTGCCGCCCACCGTGGGCACCACGGCCGCCCACGAGGCCCCGCCGTCGACGGTGTGCCAGATGGTGACGGGTGCCGTGGCGCTGTCGGCGCTGCCCAGCACCAGCCCGTCCTGCGCGTCGAAGAACACCACCTTCGCCGGGGTGCCGTCCACGGCCCCGGGGTCGAGACGGCCGGTCCAGGTCCGGCCGCCGTCGGTCGTCTCGTCCAGCCCGCCACGCAAGCCGATCTCGAAGACCGTGGTGGCCGACAGCGCCGCCACGCTGGCAAGGTAGCCACCGGTCAGCGGGCTCGACGGGCAGACGGACCCTGCCCGGCAGGGCCCACGGACCGACCAGGTCCGCCCGCCGTCCGTCGACACCGACGTCGACTTGGCCTGGAAGCCCGCGCTCGGCTCGCCGGCGCACACCGCCACCAGCGCCCCGCCCGGCGCGGCGGACAGGACCACGGACAGGGCGGGGATGGCGCAGGGCACCCGCCCGGTCGACCACGAGGCACCACCGTCGTCGGTCCACGCCAGCGGGGCGCTGTCGGGCGCCCCGGTCGACGGGAGGGCCGGCGAGCCGACGACGTACGCCCGGTCCACGCCGGTGCGCACCAGCCACGACTGCCCCTGGGCCGGCTCGAGACGGGTCGACCCGACGTACGTCCGGACCGGCGGCTGGACCGGGGAGGGCTGCCAGCTCCGGCCGCCGTCACCGGACTGCGACAGCCGCAGCTCGCACGTCGCCGCCGCACTGGCGCCCGCCGGGCATGCGGCGGTGACCATCCACACCGACGAGCCCAGGGGCACGACGTCGAGCACCGGACCGGGCTCGGGCACCGCCGCCCACGATCCGCCGCCGTCGTGGCTGGCGTACAGCGCGGGGCCGTAGGCGAACCCGTCACCGTGGTCGGAGAACGAGATGCCGCTCACGCCCGACGCCGACCCGCACGGGCCGGACGTGACCGGTGCCAGCGAGGAGAACACCGCACCGCCGTCGGTCGTCCGCCCCACGAGCTCGCGGCAGCTGTCCCCCGCACCGGAGCTCTGCTCGAACAGCCCGTAGCCGCGCTCGGCGTCGAAGAACGCCACCTGACGCAGCGCCGGCG
>JAJZYI010000141.1 GCA_021798135.1 Actinomycetes bacterium
AGGTGGCGGTGGGCCACGAGGTCAGCGCAAGCCGGCGAAGAGGTCGTCCTCGGGCACCGGGTGCCCCGTGCGGTCGTGGGCCCGGACGAAGGCCTCTTCGCCCATGAGCTGGGCGAAGAGCTCGGGACCGAGGTCGAGGAAGAAGATGTTGTCGGACTGGCTGGCGTGGGCGGCCAGGCTGGCGAACTTGCGGTCGGCGACGGCCCGGCAGTCGACGACGGTGGTGACCAGCTCGTCCGGCGTGCCGAAGTCGCCGTCGTCCCCGATCGCCTGCGGCAGGTCGACACCGCGGGACCGGAGCAGGTCGGCGAAGCCCGACACCGCGGACCGCGGCACCGCGGTGTGGTACAGCTTCGCCGGCACGCCGCTGGCCTGCACGGCGGCGGTGGTGGCGCGATGCGCCTGGACGTGGTCCGGGTGGCCGTACATGCCGTTGGCGTCGTAGGTGACCACCACCTGGGGCCGGTAGCGCTCCATCAGCGCGGCGAGCCGGGCCGCCGCGTCCGTCAGGTGGGTGGTCCAGAACGAGCCGGGGTCGGCGTTCTGGGGCCAGCCCTCCATGCCGGAGTCGCGGTAGCCGAGCAGCTCCAGGTGGTGCACCCCCAGGGTGTCGCAGCTGGTCCGGAGCTCGGCCAGGCGGGTCGCGGCCACGGCGTCGGGGTCGTGGCCCGGGTCGCCCGGCTTGGCGCCGCGGGGGCCGTCGCCCATCTCGCCGTTGGTGCAGGTCACGAGCACCGTGCGGACACCTTCGTCGGCGTAGCGCGCGAGCACGCCGCCGGTCCCGAGGCACTCGTCGTCGGGGTGGGCGTGCACGGCCATCAGGGTCAGCGTCCGGGGCACGGGCCAAGCGTACGTTGGCGCCGCGACGCCCCGTGCCGGGTGCCCCCGCCGGGCGCCTACGGCGTGCGGTCGAGGCCGGGGAAGCGCTGGGCGACCCCGGCGAGCAGCGAGGTCAGCCCCAGGTCGAAGGCCTTGCCCTCCTGGGCCCGGGTGTGCTCGGCGGCCGCCACGATCGACGGGTAGCGCTCGGCAGGCAGCCGGGCGTAGATGTCGGCGCGCTCCACGTCGCTGCCCGCTGCGGCCAGGTCGAGGACGGTGGCGCCGATGGTGAAGTCGACCACGGCCCAGTAGACGATGGCGGCGTCCGCCGGGGACAGCCCCGAGCGCAGGAGGAACGTGAGCGCCACCTCGCGCAGCCGCATGGCGCACGGGCCGGCGAGCTGGTCGGCGGGGAGCAGCGCGGCGGCCGCCGGGTGGGCGAACAGGGCGGCGCGGATGCTGCGCGACCAGCGCTCGAGCGCCTGGCGGGCAGCGAGACGGGGCTCGGGCTCCTCGACGAGGCCGAGCACGCGGTCGAGGACCTCCGACAGCAGTGCCTGGCGGCTCGGCACGATCCTGTAGATCGCGGCCATGCCCACGCCGACGTCGTCGGCGAGGCGCCGCATGGTGAGCGTGTCGAGGCCGCCCGCGTCCACGATGCGGAGCGCGGCGGCCGCCAGCGTGTCGAGATCGAGCGGACGCCTGGCGGTGGCCGGGCGCCCGTCCCCGGCCTCGCCGGGCGCCTCCAGGCCTCCACCGCCGCTGCCGTGCACGGCCGGCGCGGGGTCGCGACCGGGGGGTTGCTCGGGCCCGGAAGGGTCCCGCCCCGCGAGCTGCTCGGCGTGGCGCTGCAGCCACCACGCCAGCGACCCCGGTGCCGGGGTCGGGGTCGCCGAGCTCGCCGGTGGCGTCGTGCCAGTGCTCGCCGCCCGTGTCGCCGTCGTGCCCGCCGGTGGGGTCGGTGGTGTCGCCGCGCTCGCCGGTGGGATCGGTGCCGCCGGCGGTGTGGTCGGCGCTCCCGGGGGCGTGCTCGAAGCCGCCGTCGGTGCCGGCAGCAGGCTGTGGCCGCCGGGCCCGTCCGAGGGGTTGCCGAGGCCGGGGACGGCGGACGCCGTGGCGCCGCGGGGCTCGGCTGCGAAGGGAGCGCCGGGCGTGTCGCCATACGTCCCGGCGGGCGCGGGTGCGGGCATCGCCCCAGCGTATGCCGCGTGAGGAGCCGGGTCACGCGATGGCCGGCCGCCTGCGGGCGGCGGAACCCGGTTGACAAGTAGTCCGGTCTTTCGGACAATACCCCCCATGGCAGCAGAGGGAGCACGACGGGACGACCACCGGTCGGTCGGGTCGCCGGGTGCGTCGCCGGGACCGGTGGCGCTCGACCGGCGCAGCCCGGTGCCGTTGTGGGCGCAGCTCGCCGCCGAGCTCCGCCGCCAGGTCGAGGCGGGCGAGCTCGGGGAGACCTTCCCGACCGACGTCGTCCTCATGTCCCGGTACGGCGTGTCCCGCCAGACGGTGCGCGAGGCCGTGCGCCAGCTGGTGATGGACGGGCTCGTCGAGCGGCAGCGAGGGCGGGGCAGCCGGGTCCGGCCGGCGGAGTTCGAGCAGCCCCTCGGCAGCCTGTACAGCCTCTTCAGGGTCATCGAGTCCCAGGGGGTGCTGCAGACCAGCGAGGTGGTCGCCCTCGACGAGCGGACGGACGAGGGCGTGGCCGCCGAGCTCGGGCTCGACCCGGATGAGCCCCTGGTGCACCTCGAAAGGGTGCGCATGGCCGGTGGCACGCCGCTGGCGGTCGACCGGGCCTGGCTGCCGGCGTCGGTGGCCCGGCCGCTGCTCGACGCCGACTTCCGGCACACCGCCCTCTACGACGAGCTGGCGGCCCGGTGCGGCGTGGTGCCCGAAGGCGGGCGGGAGCAGGTGCGCCCGGTGGTGCCCACCGCCGGCGAGCGCTCCGTGCTCCGCCTGCAGCGCGGCACCGCCGCGTTCCTGGTCGAGCGGCGGACGTGGGCGCGGGGCCGACCGCTCGAGGTCCGGCGCACCGTGGTCCGGGGCGATCGCTTCGCCCTGGTGGCCGAATGGCCGGCGCCGGGGACAAAGCGGCACGACCGGGGCGGCGACGGCGCCTCAGGTCCGGCCGGCGACCCGCCGGTGCTGCGGCTGGTGCCCACGGCGGTCAGCAGGAAGGACGAGCGATAGCCGGGTCGGGCGGTGGGCACGCGACGGCGGCCCCCGCCCCCAGGTGGGTCAAGGTCCTCGACCAGACCCGGTGCATCGGCTGCCACGCGTGCACGACGGCGTGCCGCAGCGAGAACAGCGTGCCGCTGGGCGTCACCCGCACCTACGTCAAGTCGGTCGACGTCGGGCGGTTCCCCCAGGTGCGCCGGGCGTTCCAGGTCACCCGGTGCAACCAGTGCGAGGACGCCCCGTGCGTGGCGGCGTGCCCGACGGCGGCCATGCACCGCCGGCAGGACGGCATCGTCGACTTCGACAAGTCGGTCTGCATCGGCTGCAAGGCCTGCATGGCCGCCTGTCCCTACGACGCCATCTTCATCAACCCCGAGGACCACTCGGCGGAGAAGTGCAACTTCTGCGCCCACCGGCTCGACGTCGGGCTGGAGCCCGCCTGCGTGGTCGTCTGCCCGACCGAGGCCATCCTGGTCGGCGACATGAACGACCCGGCCTCCAAGGTGGCCAGGGTCGTGGGCCGCGAGCCCGTCACCGTGCGCCGCCCCGAGAAGGAGACGCGTCCCGGCCTCTTCTACAAGGGCGCCCACCAGGCCACCCTCGACCCCCTCGCCGCCCGGCGACCGGCGGGCGGCCTGTTCGCCTGGGCGACCCAGGCCGCCGACCGGGGGCCGCGGGTGCTGTCGCAGCGGGTGACGTCGGGCCACCCCCGTCACCCGAGCTCGAGCGCGGCGGCCCTGCTCTCCTACGACGTGCCGCACACGGCGCCGTGGGGCTGGCGCGTCAGCCTCTACACCTGGACCAAGAGCATTGCCGCGGGGGCCTACCTGGCCGCGCTGGCGCTCGTGCTCGCCGGAGTCCTGTCGTGGTCGGGCACGCTCTTCCGCTGGGTGGCCCCGGCGGTGTCGCTGGCGATGCTGGCCGTGACCGGTGTGCTCCTGGTCTGGGACCTGAAGCACCCGCTGCGCTTCTGGATGATGTTCACCCGCCCCCAGTGGCGGAGCTGGCTGGTGCGGGGCGGCGTGGTGATCAGCGCCTTCGGCGCGGTCCTGGTCGGCCAGCTGGCCGCGTCGGCGGCGGGCTCGGTGGGGGCGTCGGAGGTCCTGGCAGGCCTCGGCCTGCCGCTGGGGGTGGCGGCCGCCGCGTACACGGCGTTCCTGTTCGCGCAGGCGAAGGCGCGTGACCTGTGGCAGAACCCGGTGCTCGCTCCGCACCTGGTGGTCCAGGCGGCCATGGCCGGTTCGGCCGCCATGCTCGCCGCCGCCGAGATCATGGGCGTGGGCGGGGCCGTGCACGGCCTGCAGCTGCTCCTCTCCGGCGCAGCCGTCGCGCACCTCGCCATGCTGGTGGGGGAGACGACCCCGCACCACGTGACGGCCCACGCAGAGCTTGCCGTCGACGAGATGACCCGAGGCCGGTTCGCCGTCGTCTTCTGGGCCGGCGTGGTGCTCGTCGCGGCGGCCGTCTCGGCGCCGTGGACCGGCGCTGCGGCCGTGCCGCTGGCGCTCGTCGGCCTGGTCCTCCACGAGCACGCCTACGTGCAGGCCGGCCAGGCCGTCCCGCTGGCATGAGGACCTTCGGAACGCCGGACCGGCACGAGCACGCCCGGCACGCTCGTGCCGGGGGCAGGAGGACAGCACGATGAGCGACGGGCACGCAGAGCACGGCACGGCGCCTGGGGCCGAGGCGCTCGGCGCGCGCGTCCTGGCGGCCCGGCAGGCCACGGAGGCCCGGGGCGAGACCTTCTACCCCGGGCCGTCGGGCATCGACCTGGCCGCGTTCCCGCCGAAGGAGCGGTGGGACGACTGGGTGGAGCTCGACAGCCGGTCGTGGCCCAAGCGGGTGGAGCGCCGCAGCATGCTGGTGCCGACGACCTGCTTCAACTGCGAGTCCGCCTGCGGGCTCCTGGCCTACGTGGACCGCGACACCCTGCAGGTGCGGAAGTTCGAGGGGAACCCCGAGCATCCCGGCTCGCGTGGCCGCAACTGCGCCAAGGGACCGGCGACGGTCAACCAGGTGACGGACCCGGACCGGATCCTCTACCCGCTGCGGCGGGCGGGGGCGCGCGGCGAGGGCCGCTGGGAGCGCGTGACGTGGGACGAGGCGCTCGACGCCATCGCGGCCCGGATCCGAGCCGCGCTGGTCGAAGGCCGCCAGAACGAGATCATGGTGCACATCGGCCGCCCGGGCGAGGACGGTTTCACCGAGCGCGTCCTGGCCAGCTGGGGGGTCGACGGCCACAACTCGCACACCAACGTGTGCTCGAGCGGGGGGCGGACCGGCTTCCAGTTCTGGACGGGCATCGACCGGCCGAGCCCCGACCACGCCAACGCCGCGGTGATCTACCTGATCAGCTCCCACCTGGAGACGGGGCACTACTTCAACCCCCATGCCCAGCGCATCACCGAGGCGCGGGCGCGCGGCGCCAAGGTGATCGTGCTCGACACCCGGCTGTCGAACACGGCGACGCACGCCGACTACTGGCTGTCGCCCCGACCCGGGTCCGAGGCGGCGATCAACCTGGCCGTCGCCCGCCACGTCATCCAGACGGGGCGGCACAACCGGGACTTCATGCGCCGGTGGTGGAACTGGGAGGAGTACCTGGCCGCCTGCCGGCCCGACCTGCCCGTGACGTTCGAAGCCTTCGAGGGGGCCCTGGCCGAGCTCTACGAGGGGTTCACCTTCGAGCTCGCCGCCGAGGAGTCGGGGATCGACGCCGGGACCCTGCGCGAGGTGGCCGAGGTGGTGGCCGGTGCCGGCACCCGGTTCGCCTGCCACTCGTGGCGTTCCGCCGCGGCGGGGAACCTGGGCGGCTGGCAGGTGAGCCGCACGGTGTTCCTGCTCGCCGCGCTGCTGGGCGCCGTGGCGACCGAGGGCGGGACGTTCCCCAACGCGTACAACAAGTTCGTGCCCCGGCCGATCCACCTGCCCCCGCACCCGGCGGTGTGGCAGGACCTGTCGTGGCCGGTGGAGTACCCGCTCGCCCAGAACGAGCTGTCGTTCCTGCTGCCGCACCTGCTGAAGGACGGGCGAGGCCGGCTCGACACGTACTTCACGCGCGTCTACAACCCGGTCTGGACCAACCCCGACGGCATGTCGTGGGTGGAGGTGCTGACCGACGAGTCCCTCGTCGGCTGCCACGTGGCCCTCACGCCGACGTGGAACGAGTCGGCGTACTTCGCCGACTGGGTCCTGCCCATGGGGCTGGCCTCCGAGCGCCACGACACGCACTCCTACGAGCAGTACGACGGCCAGTGGGTCGGCTTCCGCCAGCCCGTGCTCCGAGCCGCCCGCGAGCGCCTGGGGGAGGCGGTCGCGGACACCCGCCAGGTGAACCCCGGCGAGGTGTGGGAGGAGAACGAGTGGTGGATCGAGCTGAGCTGGCGCATCGATCCCGACGGCTCGCTGGGGATCCGCCAGTACCACGAGTCCCGGAAGGAGCCGGGCACCAAGCTCGGCGTCGACGAGTACTACGGCTGGATGTTCGAGCACTCGGTGCCGGGGCTGCCCGAGGCCGCCGCGGCCGAGGGGCTGACCCCGCTCGAGTTCATGCGGCGCTACGGCGCGTTCGAGGTGGCCCGGCGCCAGGGGGCCCTGTTCGAGCGGGTGGTGCCGGCCGCCGAGCTCCAGGACGCGCAGGTCGGGCCCCACGGCCGGGTCTACAGCGCCGCCCCGGCACCGGCGTCCCCGAACATCGCGCCCATGGGCGCGCCGCCGCCCGACGCCGAGGGGCGGCGAGCCGTCGGCGTGATGGTCGACGGGGAGGTGCGGCGCGGGTTCCCCACCCCGTCGGGGCGCCTGGAGTTCTACTCGTCCACCCTCGCGGCGTGGGGGTGGCCGGAGCACGCCGTCCCCGGCTACATCCGGAGCCACGTGCACCCCGCCAACATGGCGCCCGACCAGATGGTCCTGCTGTCGACCTTCCGGCTGCCGACCCAGATCCACACGCGGTCCGCCAACGCCAAGTGGCTCGACGAGCTGGCGCACGCCAACCCGGTGTGGATCCACCCGTCGGACGCGGCGCGCCTCGGCGTCGCCGAGACCGGCGACCTGGTGCGCGTCGAGACCGACATCGGCCACTTCGTGGCGAAGGCGTGGATCACCGAGGGGATCCGGCCCGGCGTGGTGGCGTGCAGCCACCACATGGGCCGGTGGCGCATCGCCGGCCAGGGTCGCGGCCAGGGTCAGGCCATGGCGACGGTGGAGCTCGACCACGGCACCGACGGCTGGCGGATGCGGCGCGTGGCCGGCACCGGTCCCTACGAGTCGAGCGACCCCGACACGCTGCGGATCTGGTGGAGCGACGTCGGGGTGCACCAGAACCTGACGTTCCCGGTGCACCCCGACCCGATCTCGGGGATGCACTGCTGGCACCAGGCGGTGCGGGTGCGCCCGGCGTCACCGGAGGACCGGTTCGGCGACATCTCGGTCGACACGGCACGTGCACGCGAGGTGTACCGCCAGTGGCTGGCGATGACCCGGCCGGCGGGCGCGGTGTCGCCCGACGGCACGCGCCGGCCCGCCTGGCTCATGCGGCCCCTGAAGCCGGCGGCCGCCGCCCAGCGGCTGCCCCAGGAGGTGCCGGCACGGTGACCGGCGGGGCGGTTGCCGAGCTCGGCAGGGCGCTGGGCTGCCTGCTCGACCTGCCGAGCTCGGCGCACGGGCCGGTGGCCGCCGCCGCCGGCCTCGGCGAGGCGCCGACCGTCGAGGCGCACACCGCCGTGCTCGTGCTCCAGTGCCCTCCCCACGCGGCGCTCTACCTCGGCGACCGGGGGATGCTGGGCGGCGACGCCGCGGACCGCGTCGCCGGGTTCTGGGCGGCCATCGGCGTGCCGGCGCCGGCGGGCTGCGACCACGCGGCTCGGCTGATGGCCCTGAACGCGGCGCTCGCCGAGCGTGAGCGCACCGCTGCCGGGCCGGCGGCCCGCGCTGCGGCGCGGGCTCGGGGCGCCCTGGTGCGCGAGCACCTGTCGTCGTGGCTCCCGGTGTGGTTCGCCGCACTGGCCGACACCGGCGACCCGTGGTTCGGCGCCTGGGCCGAGCGCGCCGGGTCGTGGCTGGCGGCCGAGTTGGGGGCGCTCGGCGGGTCGGGCGGCCTGGCGGCGACCGAGCCGGCAGCGCTCGCCGACGCGGGCCCGGGGCTGGAGGGCGCCGGTGGCGTCGACGAGCTCGTCGACGCGCTGGCCTCGCCGGTGCGGTGCGGGATGGTCCTGAGCACCAGCCGCCTGCGCGAGGCGGCACGCTCGGCTGGCATGGCGGTGCGCGTCGGCGAGCGCCGCTTCGTGCTGCGCAACCTGCTGGAGCAGGACCCGGCGGGCACGCTCCGCTGGGTCTCCGGCGAGGCCAGGCGCTGGGAGGGGCGATTCGCCCGGTGGGCGCACGTCGACCCGGTGGTGGGCTCGTGGTGGCAGGCACGCGCCCGGCGCACCTCGCTGACGCTCGACGCGGTCGGCGCCGCGGCCTGAGCCCGCCGGGCGGCTCCGGCGCGGCCAGCGCCATGGGCGCCGCTCGGGCACGCGCACGGGCGCCCTCGACGCCCCGGGGAGC